>NZ_JBNCAR010000009.1:0-119563 GCF_051280715.1 Thauera sp. AutoDN2
CCCCAAGGCTGTGGAAGCAACACTTCGCGGCCAATCCGCTTCGATCCGATCTCCACCCGCGCTCGAAGTAGGCAAGAACGCCGCTCGGTTACCGCTTACAAAGCCCTGGCCTTCTGGCCGGGGCTTTTGTCTAATTGGGATACGCTCTTTGCGCGATCCCCCCAATGCTCAAACCCCCCAGCCCCAAACAGCATGCTCTCGAGATGGTGACACTCGAAGAGTTGGTCCCCACCGATCATCTGCTGCGCAAGATTGCGCAGCACATCGACTTCGAGTTCATCCGCGGAGCAACCGCACACCTGTACTGCGCGGATAACGGTCGGCCGGCACTCGATCCGGTGGTGTTGTTCAAGATTCTGTTCATCGGCTACCTGTTCGGTGTGCGCTCAGAGCGCCAGCTGATGCGCGAGATCCAGGTGAATGTGGCCTACCGGTGGTTCCTGGATTTGAGCCTGACCGACAAGGCGCCCGACGCCTCGACGCTGAGCCAGAACCGACGCCGACGTTTCGCGGGCACCGACATTGAGCAGGTGATTTTCGACGGCATCGTCGAGCAGGCAATGCACCACGGGCTGATCGGCGGCGAGGTGTTGCACACCGACAGCACCCACCTAAAGGCCAATGCCAACAAGAAGCGCTTCGAGATCCACCGGGTCGAGCAGCGCCCCGCCGACTATCTGGCCGAGCTCGAATCGGCCATCGAACGCGATCGGGCCGCGCATGGCAAAGCGCCGCTGCCTCCGGGCACAGCCTCTGCGCCCGAGCGCGACATCAAGCGCAGCACCACCGACCCGGACGCCGGCTTCATGACCCGCGAGGGCAAGCCACAGGGTTTCTTCTACCTGGACCACCGCACCGTCGACGGCAAGCACGCAATCATCACCGACACCTTCGTGACCGCGGGCAACGTCCATGACAGCACGCCCTATCTGGCACGGCTCGACCGCCAGTGCGCGCGCTTCGCCCTCAAGCCCGTGGCCGTAGCACTCGATGCCGGTTACCACACCGCAGCGATCTGCCACGGGCTCGAAACGCGCGGCCTGTTCGGTGTCATCGGATACCGGCGCCCCACACACCGCGACGGGATGCTCTACAAGCGCCAGTTCGAATACGACGCGCAGCGCGACGCCTACCGCTGCCCCAATGGTCAATGGCTGCCCTACCGCACCACGAACCGGGAAGGCTATCGGCACTACGCCTCCGAGCCTGCCCAATGCATCGGCTGTGCGCTACTGGACCAATGCACCCGCAGCCGCACCCACACCAAGATCGTCACGCGCCATGTTTGGGAGGACGCCCGTGCGCGCATCGACAGCCATCGACTCACCGACAAGGGCAAGAAGATCTACGCGCGACGCAAAGAGACGGTCGAGCGCAGTTTCGCGGACGCGAAGCAACTGCACGGGCATCGCTACGCGCGTTTCCGCGGGCGCTCAAAGGTACAAGCGCAGTGCCTGCTCGCGGCGGCAGCGCAGAACATGAAGAAGATCGCCCGGCTGCTCGCGCAGCTTCTTGCGCTCGCCCTGCGCCGGAGGCTACCACTTGGCCGCTTGTGGGCGGCAGTCAGTGAGCACGACCGGTTTGCCCGGCAATACCGATCTTTGTACATTTACTGAGCGGCCACTGATCGAGCACTACAAAAAACAAACCCCACCGGAAAAGGTGGGGTTCGTCAGCAGTCTGGGCGGCCCCTTCGGGGGCCGCTGCTTTCTTCAACAAAGTCCGCGGGCTTCCCGTTCCTTGTCCCGCAGCTCTTGATCCAGCGGCGGGTAGTAGATCACGTCGGGAGGGGTGTCCGAGAACCAGGCCCACTTCAGGATGAAACCAGCGCACAGCAGAGTGACCGCCGTGACGATGGACGTCCAGCCAGCCAGCGCCTCGACGATCGCGCCGATCAAGCCGACGCTACCGGAGATCCACTGCACGATTAGCCAATCCGCCAGCGCCGCCAGAAGAGCTGCCGCCGTCAGCTCGCCGGCTCGCTCCCGAGCCAGTCTCTCGGTCTGCTTCTTCTGTTCATGTGCCTCATACATGCGGAACAGGAAATTGTCCTTCTCGCGCAGAGCCAGGTTTCGGAAGTCGCGTGCAGGTGCATATCCCAGTGGCCTCTGGTAGGCCGGCTCAGCCGAAGCCGTGAAAAAGCCCGGCAACCAACTGAGGACGATAACGCTGATCTGACGCACCACGATCAGGACGACGGGGATCACGATGGCTACCGCGAAGCTGAAGGCGACGACGAGGACTGCGACCCATCCCACATCACTCAGTAGCGCCTTGTCGCCAGGCGACCACTGCCACAGCCCTCGACCGGCACGAAGCATCATGGCCATGTCGAGGAACAGGACGAGGCAAATCAACCGCAACGCCCAGTGGGCATCCCAGGCTCTCTCCAGCGCTCCAAGACCTTTTTCGACAGCGGAGGTGCTGCCCGCTTTATCTGCATCGTCTTTCGCCAACTTCCTTCTCCTTGTTTGAGTGGTCGAACTGTGTAGCGAGCGCCCCTTCCTTGGGGAAATGGGGCGCCGCGCGTTTCGGATTTTCGGCAGCCCGCGCAGCACGGTTCTGCAATGGTGCAGGCATCCCGTCACCGTGGGGTGCCACATGCTGCCGTCTTTGCCTCGTTTCCTCTGCATCTTCGTCGTGCTCAGCGGCCTGCTGTCCGGCTGCACGACGACACCGGCCACCCCTGACCACATAGAAGCGCCGCCACCCGACGAGCCAGCTTCGGAGCAGCGACTGGTGCCCGTGACCCGCTACGGCCGCTACACGCTGGTCGAGCTGGTGCCGGAGCCTGCGCAGCGTGATCTCTTGCAGCAGGCGGTGGATGTCTCTATTCCGCCCATGCTCGATGCCAGCGTGGGCGATGCCATGCGTCATGTGCTCCTGCGCTCCGGCTACCGGCTCTGCGATGCGGCCGAGGCAGCCACGCTCTACGCGCTGCCGCTGCCTGCCGCACACCTGCGCCTGGGTCCGCTGATGCTGCGCGATGCCTTGCTGACCCTTGCCGGCCTCGCCTGGGAGCTGTCGGTCGATGACTTGACCCGCGAGGTCTGCTTCAGCCGGCACGGTGCTCCCACCTTCCTTTCCGCCAACCCGCCCGGCACCGCCATGCCCGTGCCGGACGCCGACCGGCCCGAGGAGCTGCAACCATGACCTTTCCCCAAGCGCCATCCGAGCGCGATTCCCGCACGCGCTGGCTCAGGATCGCCGCGGCCTTCTGGCTGCTGCTCATCAGTGCCGTGGCACTCATCAACAGCGTCGGCCTGTCGCGGCTCGCCGAACAGACCCAGAGCAGCGCACAGGATGCGCAGGTCAATGCGCTGGGCCTGCGCGTGGCCGATCTCGAACAACGGGCCGATTCGGACAAACGCCGGCCGGCGCCGATCAGCCAGGCCGAATTCACCACCGCGCGGCAGGCGCTGGACGAAAGGATGACGCGCCTCGAAGAGGCCGATGAGGCGAGGGCCCTGGCCATCGAGCTACAGACGTTGCAGGCGCGCGTGAGCGGAATCGAAACCCGCCTGGAGAAGACCCGGCAGGTGGCATCCGCCGCTCGCCCGCGCGCTCCGGTTGCGACGAAGCCCAAGGTGCCGGAGCCGCCGTTCCGGGTGCTCGGCGTGGAGCTGCGTGGAGGCGAGCGCTTTCTGTCGATCATCTCCACCGCCGCGGCCTCGCTTGCGGGCGCCCAGCTGCTGCGCGAGGGCGATGCCGAGGGCGGCTGGCAACTGCAGTCCATCGAGGCGCAGGCGGGCGTGTTCCAGGTGAACGGCCAGACGCAGCGCGTCGCGGTGCCGTAGGGGGTCGCCATGAACCTGCGGCCGTTGCTCGCTGCCGTCGTTCTGTTCGCCGCTTTCGGAGCATCTGCCCAGCCGGCCCCGGTGACGAACTCGCGCATGGTGCCCGCCCAGGTGCAGCCGGGCGCCGATGCCGCGCTCGACGAGAGGCAGGCACGGGAGTGGGGGCTTCGCTCCGAGGAGTGGGCGCGTTACCGGCAACTGATGCAGGGGCCGCTCGGGGTCTATTCGCCTCAGCTCGATCCGCTCACGGCGCTGGGCATCGAGGCACGCAGCGAGGAGGAGCGCAGGCGCTACGCGGAGTTGCAGGTGCAGGCCGAGGCCCGGCGCGTCGGCAAGACGCTGGCCTACCAGCGGGCCTACGACGCGGCGTGGCAGCGCCTGTTTCCCGGCCAGCCGCGCGTGAGCCTGCCCGGCGCCAAGGCGCAGGGTGCCGGCAACACCGGCTCCGGGCGCCTCGCCGTCTTCGTCAAGGCCGACTGCGCACCGTGCGCGCAGCGCGTGCAGCAATTGCAGGCGGCCGGCACGGCCTTCGACCTCTACATGGTCGGCAGCCGTCAGGACGACGCGCGCATCCGGCAGTGGGCCACCCAGGCGGGCATCGACCCGGCCAGGGTGCGCGCCCGCACCATCACGCTCAACCACGATGCGGGGCGCTGGCTGTCGCTCAGCCTGCCCGGCGATCTGCCGGCCGTGGTGCGAGAGGTGAACGGCCAATGGCAGCGGCAATAGGTGCTCCGGGCCGGGTGCGCCGGCCATCCCGCGTCGCCATCCGCTGCGCCAGCGCCGCGCTGCTGCTCGCCACCGGCGGCTGGGCGTCGGCCGCCCTGGCGCGGGAAGTACCGCCGCCGGCCTATCAACTGGCGGCGCATCGTGCAGACGTGCCGGCGGCGGTGCTGTACGCGGTGGCCTTGCAGGAGAGTGGCGCCATGCTGCGCGGGCGCCTGATCCCCTGGCCGTGGACGCTCAACGTCGCCGGCACGCCACAGCGCTATGCCACCCGCGCCGAGGCCTGCGCGGGGCTGCGCCGGGCACTCGCCCGCACACCGGCCAATCGCATCGACGCCGGCCTCGGCCAGGTCAATCTCGGCTACCACACGCATCGCTACACGCAGCCCTGCGAGCTGCTGGACCCGTACCGCAACCTCGCCATCGCTGCGGAAATCCTGCGCGAACAGCACACGCCGGGCGAAGTCTGGCTGCTTGCCATCGGCCGCTACCACCGGCCCGCCGGCGGGGCACCCGCGGCGCACTACCGGCGCAGTGTGCATCGGCACCTGACCCGCGTGCTCGACCCCGGCGTTCCCGTTCCAACCCTCCAGGCCACCACGCCATGAACCACACCGTCCTCATCGCCGCCATCGGGCTGCTGTCCACGACCACCGTCTTCGCCCAGACCGCTTCCGCGCCGCTGATCGTCGTCGAAGACCGCGGCGGCGCCTCCGCGCTGCCGTACTACCAGTCGCTGAATTCTCAGCCGGATGAGGCCACGCCGCCGGCCCCGATGCCGGCCCCTCGCGTGGGCAACGCGGCCGACGCCGAAGCCGCCATGCTGCCGGTGCGCTCGACGCAACTGTCGCTGGGCGAGGTGCAGCGCCGCGTCATCCGGGCGCCGGGCCTGACGGCGCTGTTCCTGATCGGCGACGACGAGCGTTCGCGCGCCTGGCTGCGGCAGCGGCAGGCGACGCTGCGCGAGCTGCAGGCCGTGGGGCTGGTGGTCAACGTGGAGTCGATGGCCGCGCTGACGGCGCTGCGCAGGCTGGCTCCCGGCCTGACCCTCTCGCCGGCCTCCGGCGACGACCTGGCCCAGCGCCTGGGTCTGCGCCACTACCCGGTGCTCATCACGTCCACCGGCGTCGAGCAGTAGGTGCGCCAATGGCCCAACCGCATGCGGTCGAGGTGCTGCTGCGGCCAGCGGTGGAGCTCTACACCGTGGCGGTCTGCACCGGCGCCGCGATTCTGTGCCTGGTGGCACCGTGGTCGCTCGCGCTGAACCCGCTGCTCGGCCTGGGCTCGGCGCTGGCCTTCCTGACCTTCGGCGCGATTCGCCTGCGCGATGCCTGGGCGATCCTGCGCTATCGCCGCAACATCCGCCGCCTGCCGCGCTACGTGATGACCAGCCGCGACGTGCCGGTGAGTCAGCAACGGCTGTTCGTCGGCCGCGGCTTTCGCTGGGAGCAGCGACACACGCACCGGCTGATGCAGACCTACCGGCCGGAGTTCCGCCGCTATGTCGAGCCGACGGCGATCTACCGGGCCGCCCGGCGGCTGGAGGAGCGGCTTGAGTTCGCGCCGTTTCCGGTCTCGACGCTGGCGCGCGCGCTGGCCTGGGACAGCCCGCTCAACCCGGCGCGGCCGCTGCCGCCGCTCGGCGGAATGCCGCGCCTGCATGGCATCGAACCGGCAGAGGTCGATGTCACCCTGCCGCTGGGCGAGCGCGTCGGCCACACCCTGGTGCTGGGCACCACGCGCGTGGGCAAGACGCGGCTGGCCGAGCTGTTCATCACCCAGGACATCCGCCGCAAGGTCCGCGGCGAGCACGAGGTGGTGATCGTCTTCGACCCCAAGGGCGATGCGGACCTGTTGAAGCGCATGTATGTCGAGGCCAAGCGCGCCGGGCGCGAAGGCGAGTTCTACGTCTTCCATCTGGGCTGGCCGGACATCTCGGCGCGCTACAACGCCGTGGGCCGGTTCGGGCGGATCTCCGAGGTGGCCACGCGCATCGCCGGGCAGCTCTCGGGCGAAGGCAACAGCGCCGCGTTCCGCGAATTCGCCTGGCGCTTCGTCAACATCATCACGCGCGCCTTGGTCGAGCTGGGGCAGCGGCCGGACTACCTGCTGATCCAGCGCCACGTCATCAACATCGACGCGCTGTTCATCGAGTACGCCCAGCACTACTTCGCCAAGAACGAGCCGAAGGCCTGGGAGGTCATCGTCCAGCTCGAAGCGAAGCTGAACGACAAGAACATCCCGCGCAACATGATTGGGCGCGAGAAGCGCGTGGTGGCCCTCGAACAGTACCTGTCCCAGGTGCGCATCTATGACCCGGTGCTCGACGGCCTGCGCAGCGCCGTGCGCTACGACCGGACGTACTTCGACAAGATCGTCGCTTCGCTGCTGCCGCTGCTGGAGAAGCTCACCACCGGCAAGATCGCGCAACTGCTCGCACCGAACTATTCCGACCTGTCCGACCCGCGGCCGATCTTCGACTGGATGCAGGTCATCCGCAAACGCGCGGTGGTCTACGTGGGGCTGGATGCGCTGTCCGACGCCGAAGTCGCGGCGGCGGTGGGCAACTCGATGTTCAGCGATCTGGTCTCAGTCGCCGGCCACATCTACAAGTTCGGCATCGACGACGGGCTGCCCGGCGCCGCGGCGGGCGCCAAGATTCCGATCAACGTCCACGCCGACGAATTCAATGAACTCATGGGCGACGAGTTCATCCCGATGGTCAACAAGGGTGGCGGTGCCGGCGTACAGGTGACGGCCTACACGCAGACCTTGAGCGACATCGAGGCGCGCATCGGCAACCGCGCCAAGGCCGGCCAGGTGGTCGGCAACTTCAACAATCTGTTCATGCTGCGCGTGCGCGAGACCGCCACCGCCGAGCTGCTGACGCGACAACTGCCCAAGGTCGAGGTGTACGCCACCGCACTGATGAGCGGCGCCACCGACAGCTCCGACCCGCACGGCAATACCGCCTTCACGTCCAACACCCAGGACCGCATCAGCACGACCAGCGTGCCGTTGATCGAGCCGGCGCATGTGGTGGCGCTGCCCAAGGGGCAGTGCTTCGCGCTGATCGAGGGCGGCAACCTCTGGAAAGTCCGCATGCCGCTGCCGGCACCCGATCCCGACGAAGCCATGCCGAAGGATCTGCAGGAGCTGGCCGGCTACATGCGGCAGCACTACGTCGAGGCAGGAGACTGGTGGGAGAACCAAGGCATCCCCGGCCTGCAGGACAAGGCGCTGCCCGACGACCTGCTGGACGACTTCAAGCAGATGGCCGCGGTTGAAGAGGCCGAAGCATGAGCGATCCGGCCGTCGCGGCCCAGCGCCAGCAGCAACGACAGCAGGGGCTGATCGCCGGTCTGGTCACGCTGCCGTTCCGCTTCTTCGGCGTGCTGTGCGGCGCACTGCTGCTGTGCATCCTGATCGAATGCGTCGGCATACACTTCTTCTGGCCCGATCAGGGCTGGCGCCACGCGCAGGGCATGCTGCACTACGAGCTGGATCAGCTCTCCACGCATTTCACGCGCAGCGCGCTGGTGCAGGAGCCGGGGCGCACCGCGCACCGGCTGGTCGAGCAGGGCTACGACTGGCTGTTCGTGAAAAGCGGTCTGCTGGACTGGATACGCGACGCCTCGGCGCAGGCCAGTGCCGGCAGCCATCGCCCGACCAAGGATTTCCGCTACTACATCGGCCTGGTCTACGTGAACGTGGAGAGCTACCTGATCGCGGCGGCCTACACGACGCTGGTCTTCCTCGTGCGGCTGCTGGTGCTGTGCCTGACCCTGCCGCTGTTCCTGATGGCCGCCTTCGTCGGGCTGGTGGACGGCCTGGTGCGCCGAGACATCCGCCGCTTCGGCGCGGGACGCGAGTCGGGGTTCATCTATCACCGCGCCAGGGCCAGCCTGATCCCGCTGGCCGTGCTGCCGTGGGTGACTTACCTGGCACTGCCGGTCAGCGTGAACCCGTTGCTGATCCTGCTGCCCAGCGCCGCATTGCTCGGCGTGGCGGTGTGCATTGCGGCGGCGACGTTCAAGAAGTACCTCTAACCGACCACTGGACTGGCGCTACACACTACGAGCTTCATCGACCCCCGGGTCATGGCGACGTAGAGGTTCTGCGCGCTCATGCCCTCGATATTAAGCAGCACTGCGACTTCGGCTTCCAGCCCCTTGAGCAACAGCGTGCTGCCGACGGCGCGTTTTGGTAGCGGGCGCCCCAATAGCCGGTTCTCTTCCCGCACGCGCCGGGCCGCTTCTGCCAGAGGGACGGCCCCCGACGAGGCTTCTCGGAGCGCCTTGAGCACCCCGTAGAGGATGGCCGGCCGATGCACACGCACGTTCGGCAGTGCCCGCAGTTCCGACAACAGCGCGGCGGCCTCAGCGAGAGAGGGCGCGCGCCCGAACGCCAGTGCGCGGCTTTCTGCCTCGTTCGGAGGATTCCTTGCAGTTCCCTTTGCCAACGACTCCAGGCGCCGCGTCAACTCCGCCACGCCCACATTGGTCATGACGCTCTGTGCAAGCGCCAATAACTGCGCGAGGGCATTCGGTGCCCCCACTTCAAAGCTGCTGGCGAAGGCGATGAGGTCTTGCAGATCGACGGCCTCGACCGTCGAAGCGCCCGGCGTCTGGCTCGCAAAGTTCTGCTGAGCTGCTCGGTTGCGGCTATCGGCGATGATGAGCACGCGCCCGTCAGCGGTTGGCGATGCCGTCCTCGCAGCGGCTAGGCGCTGGGCATGGTCGTTGGGCGGTACGGCCTGCATCCAGGTCACATGCTCCGGTGGCCCACTACGCAGATCCACCGACTGCCCCGCCGCCAACAACCGGCGGGCCTCCAGCAACCATTGTCCCAGCGCTTCCGCGCCGGCGTTGCGCCATCGCCAGGGCCTTGCCAGTTCCCCGACGACAGGAAAATGCGCGCACACGTGCTGGTTCCAGTCGGCCAGCGCATTGCCCCGGAACCCGAAGATCGCCTGCATGGGGTCGCCCAGCACGCAGGTCGGCAAGATCAACGAGAGGAAATAGACGATGTAGTGCTGATGCACCGAACAATCCTGGTACTCATCCACGATCAGATGCGCATACGAGGCTTTCAGCACCTCATTGACGTGCCCGGCTTGCAGCAGCTTCCAGGCTGCGTCGCGGATTGCCGGGTAGTCCCGCGAGGGTGCAGCCAGCCGCAGAATCTCCGGATCGTGGGCGCTGCGGCCGGGAAAGGTCGAGATGAGCCGGATGGCCCAGCCATCGATCGTGCTCAATCGATAGGCGCTGGCTGGCACACCGGCGCGGTCCAGCCGGCCACGCAGGGCCGCGACCCCGGCGTTCGTGTGTGTCAGCACGAGGATGGGCTTGTTGCCCCGATGACCGGCAAGCGCGTGGGCAATCAGCTGTGTCTTGCCGCAGCCGGCCGGTGCGGTGACGGTTCCTCGTTCGATTGCACGAAGGTCGATTTCAACGTGGTCCATCAGCGGCCCACCCGAATACCTGGTCCATCAGAGCGCGGAAGCCCTGATCGCAAAGATGCAGGTCCGGTGCAACGATGGTCCTCGCCACGTCCTCCATCCACGAGATTTGCTTGAACCAGCCAGCTTTTCGGATGCGCGCCGCCTGACCAAGAATGGCCCTGCGTTCGGCCGACAGGAGGCCGGTGTTCTGGATCTCGTCCCAGATCTGCTGGAAGGTGAGCGTGTTGTTCGAGACAGTGCGCAGGTGTTCGACGATCAGGTCGCCATGCAATTCGTTGGCGTAGCCGATCAGCCTCTGGCAGGCAGCCGGCGTGAGACTTCCGAACAGCTCGTCCTCCAGCGCCCGGCCCGCGCGGTAGGCGACGACGGTGCCACCGTTCTCGACAAAAGCCTCCTCGACCGCAGGTGTGGGCTTCTTGTCGTCGTCGCGCAGCACCATCACCCGGTAGCCCAGAGACTGGAACGCGGAGGCGCGCGCATACGGTCGATCCGGCTCCCCGCCACCGCAGTCGACGAGGGCCACGCCCAATGCAGCCAGTGACGCATTCCCCTGGTCAAGCCTGTATAAGTCCAGCCCGCGCAGCAGGCCGATCTCGCTGGCTCCCTCGCACACGACCACGGAGCCAGCCAGGAAGGCCTCTGGATAGAGGCGGATCGTGCTCTGGATGTCATTGTCGGCGCCGACCAGGCGAGCCTCGTGGCCGAGGGGGCCGCGGCGCAGCACGAAGAGTTGGCCGCCCGATAGTTCTCTCAGCGCCACGGGTGAGTGGGTGGTGAGGAACACCTGCAGCGGAGCAGCGGCCTCCTTGGCACCGAGGGAGCCCAGGAACCGCGCGATGCGGTGCGGCTCCAGCCCGTACTCCAGTTCATCCGAGAGCACGATCGACGCCTGACCGGCCGCCTTGCGTTGCAGGCCAGCGACAAGCAGACGCGTGGACCCGACGCCCAGACTGCGAAGCGGGATGCCGCTTTCGTTGTGCAGGGAGATGGTGCCGCCGCCGAACGACACCGAATGCGAATCCAGCAGCGCCTTGGCCTTGGCGCCGACGTTGACGCCAAGCTCCTGAGCAGTGGTGGTGACGATCCCCAGCGCTTCTCCCAACTGTTGTTCGGCCTGGTCTCCGAAGGCACCGCGCGCATCCCTTGCGGCCTTGACCAGAGCGGCTGAAGCGTCGGCTCGTTCCTCCGAGATGCGGTTCAGTACGGAGCCGCGCTGCCATCCCAGGTTGAAGTCCGCCAGGGCACCGATGCGAGTGGGCGCCAGGGCGATGCGATCCTTCCATGCGAGCGTCTTGACGATGCCTTGCTGTGCGGCGCGGTCGGAGACAAGGGTCCACGAGGGCTCCAGGTCACTGGCGACCGTCAGGTTTAGGCAGAGCACAACCTCCGCGCCGGCAGAGGGTTCGTCTTCGACGACGCCAGTGTTGGCGTGGTATCCGCGCAGGAACGCACCGAAGATCTCCAGCGTCCTCATGCTGTCATCGAGGTCGCCGAGCGCCAGCGTGATGCTGATTGGGGTCGTGATGTCCAGGCCGAAGAAGTCAGCATCCGAGAACTGGACATTGCGCCTGGCCCCCAAGCATAGATCGATCGCGTCCAGTACCGTGGACTTGCCGCTGTCGCCCGGGCCGATCAGGCAGTTGATGCCAGGCGTCGGGCACCAGGCCAGCAACTGGATGCCGCGGAAGTTGGCGATCTCGATCTTTCTGATTCGTGCCATGGGCTGCCTCTCTGGTGGCTGTGCGGCCGTGGCCACGAGGTTTTCGCGTCGAAGTGCCGGGCGAGGTCGATCATTTCCGCCGCCTGAGTGTCTCGCCGAAATTCTTTCTGCTCAGTGAAATCGATCGAAGGCACCAAGTGGATGAACTGATCATCCGCGTACCCGATAGCGTCACGCAGGATTGGGGGCTCTTCAATCCTTCGGTCAGGGATCACTCACAACCACGCCTTCCAGCTGCCCCTTGTCGAGAATATCCAGCAACACCACACTCTGCTTTTCTGTCGGGAGCTTGGAGGGAATCTGCATGGCAACTCTAAGCACGCCGTCTTCCTTCGGCGTGAGCAGATCCTTCTCAAGCAGCGACTGATGGATGCGAGCCCATTCCGCAGCGGGAACAGCCAGCACTTTTCGTTGCGCCTCGATGCCGTTGTCGATCCTCTGCGTCTGCTTCGCTGTCTTCACGATCGCCGCCTGATCATCCTGCGGAACAAGTCGATCGTAGAACTGGGGCGGGAGGAGATTGGCGATCGCTTCGCTACGAGCCTGTATCCTCGTCCAGCACGCCTCCTTCTTGCACCACTCGGAAATATTGGAAATGCCTTGTGGTGGTCTGATGATGTCGTCATTCACGACCCCCGACACGACAGCGATGGCACTCTCGAGCACCGGATCGACCTTCTGTGCATTCCAGATGCCCAGAAAGTCGATGCTCTCCTTCCTGCGTTTTGTGATGTCACCGAGTACCGCCAGCGTGTAGGCCACGATGTTTGCTCGGTACCCGCCGTTGTACCAGGGCTGTGCAGAAACGATGCGCTCCGTGGCGCGGAAGATCAGCCCGCGCGCGACAGCCCTCTTGAAATAGAACTCATTGAACGCGTCGGATGATTTCTCCCACTCGCTGCCGATTCGGGCGGCGTAGCGCGCAAAGTTCTTCTGGGAGCCAAGATTCACCCACCTGGGGTGGTCATCCCAGACATTCTCGAACTTCGCAAGATCCGTCTTCGTGAACATCTGTGGCTTGGGATGCTCCGCCTTGAAGCGACGCTGTTCCGCAGGTGTGAGCTTCGACTGTGCATCGGCATACTGGCCGCGTGCGCGCTCATAGAACCACCGCGTCTCGCGCGGGGCGCCCTTCTGCGCCGGCGCCCAGATCCGCCGGGAAAATCCTTCCATCCGCACATGGAACGGGTGGTTCGAGAAGAAGTCTGCGGCATTCACCCGATTCTGGGTGTTCGCGTACTCCGATATCCTTGGAACGACCGTTTCGCTCTGTTGGCTGTCGATGACGGACAGCTTCAACTGGACGAATATCTGGGAAAGATCTGCCTTGTCCCGCTTCCGTGTATGGAACAGCGATGCTGTGGTCTGGCCCCCATTGACGATCTGAAGGTCGACAACCCTTGTGATCGCCAGACCGAAATCCGTCGTCGCGGTCTCGACACTCTGCGCAGTAGCCGTGATCCCGTTGTTGTAGGCAAAGAACATTCCCGGCTCGTTCAGGATCGTTGCCCTTATTCCCTGGTTCACATTGCCGCGGGCCTGCAGGAATGTTCGGACGTTCTGCTCAAGCAAACGCGCTCCGAATCTCTCGTACAGGGTCGCCAGCGCCTCGGCAGGCATGACCATGAGATAGGATTGATAGGCATCGGTCCCCAGGTGTGCGGGAAGGCAGGCGATACCCTTGCCGAACATCTGCTCGAAGTCGAGGTCGAGTGGCTCCTTGTGGCTGCGGGAGCTTCGCTGACGATGAAGTCGTGAGATGTCCCAGATGTGGTGAGCAGCCGGAACACCTGCCACTTCCGTATCGGGAAGGGCCTGAATCTTCTCGCTGAGCGTGCGCTCGGAGAAGAGAACCAGGTTGACCTGCCGAATGGCGTCCTTGCGATCCGCAATCTGCCTGGCAAGGCCGTACTCCGGCGATGTGACCTCCAGTTCGCTGGCCAGGCCCTTGTTGGCACTGGCCTCGAAGAAGTTGGCAACACGCTTGAATGCCGCGGCCACTTCCGTTCTGGTGAGCGATGCCAGCTCGTTTCGGGAGTCGAAGTCCGCGATGAAGAGGTCCAGAACTCCTTCGTCATTGAACCAGTAGCCGTCCACGCGCATGCCACGCTGCGCCCGGAAATGGCAGAGTTCGAAACCTTCCGTGAAGCCTGTCTCGACTAGGTCGTTCGCGATGGCCTCCATGAATTCGGAGAGCTGGAAGCTGCCATTGGCTTCGGCGCCCGCCAACAGTTCCTGTCGGAAGTCGTGGAAGAACTCTTCGTCGGTCTGCTCCATCAATCCTCCCCGAAGATGGCTGCTTCGTCACACTCGTAGGGAGCAATCGTTTCCAGCCTGATGTCGTAGGCCACGTTAGCAATCCCTGTCGGCAGTTGCGACCGCATGAGACGCGGAAAACCGTCACCGACACGATAGCTGCGCACGTCGCTGACGACAAAGCGAGGCTCATCGTAGTCAGGGAGCGGGGCATAGCCGTGCGCAACCAGCTTCCTGTCAAAGGCCTCGACGGCGTCCGCCTCGCCGAGACGCGCCTGGACTGCAGCGACGATCTCGTTGAGCGATCGGGCTCCTGCCGCGTCGGCCAAGCTGCTCAGCCGGTACATGCGCAGGAACAGCGCATCGTTCAGGGATTCAAGCTGGTCTTCTGACGAAATGCGGATGCTGCTCCGCTCTTCCCCCGAGAGCGATTTGACCTCGACGGCTGTGTTGCCGAATATGAAATCCTGATGTGATCGTTCCGGACCGAGCCAGGCTTCGACGGCGGCACTGCTCGACATCTGCCGATCGATCAGTTCCGTCAGGAAGACGATTTCGGCGAAGAGACCGCGCACTTCCTCGATGGACAGGTGCTGACTCCGGCCTGACAGGAAGGTCTTCCAACGGCGGATGTGTGCCAGAGAGACCGCGAGAGAACTCGCCGAGTCGGTGGCGTGCTCCAGCGAGGATGCAAGGGTGCGGCACAGTCCTTCGAAGAGATCGCGGTCGACCTGCCTTTCAAGGGCGAGGACCAAGTGCTGCTGCCCCTGATCTCCGGCACGAAGATCGACATCGATGCCGTTCACCGTGACCGCGTTCTTCCGGTACTGGGCTGCGTGGTCGCCCTGAAGCTCCACGATGAACAGGCAGGCGCCTCCGGCATCGCGTCCCCAGAAACAGGGCACGGCCGTTCCCACCGCAACCTGGCGGACATTGAAGTCCGCTCCCGGAACGGCGATGTCATCCCACGGAGAGGACTCAGGCATCGTAGTCATCCTCCTCGTCAGGATCGTCGGCGTAACCCTGCATCTGCTGGAGCCAGACCTTGTTCACGACGACATTGATGGTCGTCGAATAGTCCCCGTAGGGAAAACTGACGCCGAAGGCTGCGATCGGTCCCGTCACGGCCTCGCCCTTGGGCTCCAGGCTGTGAATCATGAGGAGCGGCTTGTTCCGGACCATGCGGTAATGCGTGTCGGATACCGCTCCTGAGCCATCTTCGCCGCCAGCAAGCGTCCTGGCCTCATTGCGTTGTGCGTCGCTGAGCCCAAGCTTCTCGTCGCCACGCGAGGCAACCCTGTCCTTGTTCAGGCGCCACGAAGTGCCGTTCGGCTGATCCTTCCCGACGACGCGCACCTGATTCCTCAGGGTGAACGGGTTTTCACCGCCTGAGCCACCCGAAGGGGAAATCAGCAGAACATCGGCCAGCGGGCGCTTCGTCGCAGTCCGTTCGAGATAGCTCACCACGTCCGACTTCTGTCCGGCAAAGGTCGAATGGCATTCGAACCGGGTGAGGAAGTCGTCGATCACCTCGACAGGCACGTCCCTGAAGATGACGCCCTTTTCGGTGGACTCCTCCGGTCGCCCGCCGAATCCACTTCGCCAGTGATCGCCGATCAGCGCAAGGTTCCTGGCATTCACGTCAGGGTCGGTGGAGACAATGTAGCTCTCCCGCAATCGCCCACTGAAACTCTGCTCGACCGTGACCTCCTGGCCGGATCGCATCTTGTTCGCCGCCGTGATCAGCAGGCTGTCCGGATGCGAGCGGACGTACAGGCCAAAATCCTTCGGGCTGAGGCGATCGCGCCGCATGCGCTTGACCTGCTGTACAAGCTCTTCGGCGGCATCGGCGATGTGGGAGTACCAGTTGATCGAATCGCGCGAGAGATGGACGCGGCAGAGGTCCTCGAAGCCCGGCCGGTAACCGAACCACCGGCCCATCTGCATGAGGGTGTCGTACATTTTCGTGTTGCGGTACATGTAGCTGACGGTCAACCCCTCGATGGTCAGGCCTCGGGAGAGGCTCAGACCACCGACCGCGACCGCGGTCAACCCGACTCCTTCCTTCGCGTAGCGGGCGTAGTCGAGCACCTCGTCACTCTTGCTGTTGATGACATAGAGGTGGAGGTGCTCGAAGACGCCGCTGAGGGCAGCCTTCACTTCCGCCCAGGTAAACCCAGCATCGGCATACTCGGCATCGAAGGCGTGCTTCAGGCCCTGCATGTACGCGTTTCTTGAGGAAATCTCCTCCGGCATCGCGTAGTTGGCGAGAACCGCTTCCCTGATCTTCTTCTCCCTGAGACTCAGGAAGTCACGCACGGCCTTCTGAACGGGCACGAAGCGCGACACGTTGACCATCATTGAGCAATGCTTGCCGGTCTGCCCACGCAGGTTCCGGATGGCGCGGGCGACGATGAACTCGTCGAGTGCGCGATAGAGGCTGGGGGGCAACTCGTGGACGGGATCGTCACGCTTGTGGGCGTACGGGATGAGATCCTCGCAATCGTCGATCGGCCTCACGATCGATTGACTGGTCGCCTCGTCGAGGAACACCTTCTCGGCACCGAAGTACGTCGTTGGCGCGTCCAGGCAATAGATGAAGTCGCGCGGGAACAGCTCCTCACGCACATCATCGCCATAGGCGTCGGGGTTGATGAAGATGTTGGCGAACGGTGTCGCCGTGTAGCCGACATAGCACGATTTCGCGAACAGCCCGAGAATGCGCCGGATCATCGCATTCGTTTGGGTCGGATCCAGATCCTCCTTGTTCGTGTTGATCGACGCGTTGTCGGCCTCGTCGTCAATCAGCAGCATCGGCACGTCGGAAATCCGGCCATCGCCCTCGGCGTTCAGCTCCTTCAGCCACTTGTGAAGAGCCGTGAGCGTCGTGACGTTCTTCTTGATGACCAGAATGATCGGCTTACTGAAGTCGTTGATCTTCCAGCCGCTCTTTTCCGCCGTGTTCTTGTTGAAGTCCTCGTTGATGTTGGTGAGCGTGGCCGGATGCGGATAACCCGGCGCGAGACCGACACCGATGTTGCGACGATCCTCAGGATCGCTAGACCGGCCGATGAAGGCCTCATCGATGCGCTGCTGTGTTTGCTTGCGCAGATTGTTGTGAATGCCGGCGACGACGATGATGAACTTGTAGCCGGCGTCGGCGGCGCGTGCTATCAGGCCGGTGTAGTTGGCCGTCTTGCCCGACTGCACATGACCGATGACAAGTCCGCGACGGTTCCAGGTTGTGCCCTCGCTCAACGGGTCCTGCAGGTGGCCGAGAATGCGGGTCGTCACATCGCTCAGCGACTGGACCATCTGCGGTGGCCAACCTTCCTTGAGAAGAAAGTTTCCATAGGATTCCGCATAGGTCCAGGCGACATCCTCACGCTTGTGGACCCACTGATCATCATGCTTCGCAGTGACATCCACCAGCGAAACACCGGCGCCCATGCGCGTGTCGACCGAAATCATCGCCTCGGTGACGATATTGCGGAGATCACCCGTATAGCCGAAGATTGCGGCGATCTGTCTCGCCTTTTCCTCCACCTGCTCGCGCGTCGGCGTCTCGGCCATGTTGGCAAGGCCCGAGATGAGCGCGTTGGCAATGTTTCGTTCTTCCGAGATGACTGTGAGGCTCATGCAAAGGTCTCGCTGATGAATTTTTCCGCCAGTTCGATCTGGCCATCGAAAAGGTGCGTCGAGCGCACGATCTGCAGAAAGGCATTCGGATCGCCCGGCCCGTCGCCGTAGAGCACCTTCCTGAGACTCTTCAGGCGCTCCAGAGTCTGGCTTTCATCCACCGCCCTCTGGTTGATCTCGCGCGGATGGGTCGAGTAATCGGAATAGATCATCTCCACCGGCAGGGAGGCCGCAATCGAATCCAGCAGGACACGAAGCAGATCCGCATCTTCGGACGAAAGTCTTGTGCCCAGGGATGCGATGAGCGGGTGCTGCTCGTTGATTGCGAAACGGATGCCGCCGAGATCGGCGTAGCGCTCCCAGAACGGGGCTTGGCTCTCCTGAAAGAGCTTCTGCCCGCGCCCCCTATGCACCGTCACGCTGCGGGCAGTGATCCTGTTGATGATCTGACGCAGCCGCTCCCGCACCCCATGCGGCGGGCGGGCACGCGATTTCTTGATGTCGATGGTCCAGGCTTCGTCCAGACTGTTGGGAAAGTCGATCTGTACCCGCGCCAACTTGGTGGCCTCACCCTTCGGCACGAGTCTGAACCAGTCGCCCCAGGCCATCAGGCGGCCGTTTCGATAGACGTAGCCCCCCTGATTGGAGATGAAGTCACTGCGATCCTGGTAGTAGTCGTACTCGGACGCGGACAGACGACTGTGGTGCGGAAGCACGTAAGGCTGCAGGCGCACCTCGGCCTCGCCGATGCGGACGATCTCCTCCGGAAGCACCTGGGTGGCAGGATTCTTCCTGCAGAAGGGATCGAATGCCGTAATCGGACGACCATTGACGGTGAGAGAAATCCTGGCATGTCCCCTGATCTCACCCGAGAGAAACCGGTGGAAGACAAGTGACAGATGTCTGCCCACCGCCTCAAGCTTCTCATTGACGATCTCGTCTCGACGATCCCCGGCCTCGTCCTCCATCAATCGGTCGAGCTCTCGCCAGATAACGGCCGTGCCCCGGGCGCCGAGCCGTTCGACATAAGGCAACCCATGGATGTCCGCATCGTCCAGGATGGAAAGGATCCAGTCGTCGGCAGCATCGATGCGATCCAGATTCCATTCGGCTCCGCAGACAGTTCCATCGCGTGTGCTCACAACGGTCAGCGAGCGGCATTGGGAAAACGATGCTGTCTTCAGGCCAAGGCCGAAGCGCCCAAGATCCTGCGGCGACCGATGCTGCCTGGGGTTGCCGGTCCCATGACGCATCGCATCGAGCAGCTCGTCTTCTGTCATCCCCCTGCCGTTGTCGAGGGTGACCATCACAGGATGCTCACCGGACACATCGCAAATGATGTCGATGGTGTCAGCGCCAGCGGAAATGCTGTTGTCGATCAGATCGGCAATCGCAGTTTCGAGCGAGTACCCAAGGTCCCGCATCGATTCGGAAAGGCAGGCCGCGCTCGGCGGATGACTGCGATCACGAGCCATCGGCTTCCTCTTGCGTCTTCTCGTGAGTCAAGCGCATGGTAAGCTCCGAATTGCTGCTTCGGGTGTCGTCTTCATCCGTTCGCATTGCCAAGCGGAAGCGCGGAGCTGCCATTTCTGCAGACATTCAGGCGGAAGATGCTCAAGACCATGCGCGTTCCTACCACTCCGCAGCGCAGCCGCATGATGTCGAGCATTCGCGGAAAGAACACCCGGCCGGAACGGATACTTCGCTCCCTTCTTTTCGCCAGGGGTTTTCGATATCGACTTCATGTGCGGGGGCTGCCCGGCTCCCCCGACCTTGTGTTCCCGAAGCGCAAAGCAGTGGTGTTCGTCCATGGCTGCTTCTGGCACCGACATGAAGGCTGCCGCTACACAACCACTCCCAGGACCAATGAAGATTTCTGGCGGCAGAAATTCCAGGGAAATGTCGCTCGCGACAGGCACCATGCGGAGATGCTCCATGCTCTCGGCTGGCGCGTGGCGGTCGTCTGGGAGTGCGCCTTGAAGCACTCGGTCGAGGAGACTGCGCAAGCGGTTGAGGAGTGGCTGCATGGCGATGAGGATGTCCTGGTGATTGGTCAGAGCATTGACTAGCCCGCTTCGGCAAGCACCGGAAGCTGTTCTGGCAGGTTTCGCGGCACGCTTCCCGCCGGCCTCTTCTGTACGGCATCACCAGCCTGCCTCCGCCTCCTCCTGCTCATCTCGTTCAGAAGGCTACGAACGATCTTGGCCAGTTTGTGGGCAAGCAACGGAGGCACCGCATTGCCGACCTGGGTGTACTGCTCCGTGCGGTTGCCCGCGAAGACGTAGTTGTCGGGAAACGTCTGGAGCCGTGCTGCTTCCCTGACCGTAAGACTTCTGCATTGGGAGGGGTCGTAGTGGATGTAGTAGTGCCCGTCCTTGGCAATGTGAGCCACCACCGTGGTGGACGGTTCGTTCCTGCACTGCACGCGGAACCGATCCTTGAACGGGATCGCTTCGGATTCCCGATCGACATGCACATTGATGTGATCGGGAAGCAGCTTGGGAGGGAACACATCCAGCCGTGGGCAATATCCCCATAAATGAGCGAAGCTGGCCGAGAAGAGATAGCGAGCAAGATCGGATGCCATGTGCGCGCGCGCTTCATGCTGACAGACACCACCCAGGCTTCGGTCGTGAAGCCATTGCTGAAGCTCGGTCGGCTTCTTCGGCCTTCTGTAGCCTCGTGAAATGAAGGCGCCACCGGTCGTGGTGCTGGTCGCCGCAGCGCCAAAGGCACGCATTGTCCCGATCATGACGGACTCGTTTTCTGTCCTCCATCCCTTGACGTAAGAGGGGGCAGCCTGAACAGCCTTGCGCCATGCCTCCACTGAATCGCCACGCGACAGCTTGCTGCGGATTCGGGGAAGATCGTCAATGGCCTGTTTGACCGTGACAGGCCTTGCTACTGGTGCCAGCAACTGGTGTTGAGGCATGTCCAGCCCCTTTCTCACTCCGAGCAGAATCACGCGATGCCTGCTTTGCGGGATCCCATGGCGCTCAGAATGGATTAGGTAGTCGGTGGGTTCCAGCGAACTGCCGTCGCCCTCCTTGGTGAAGGATCGGATCTCATATTCGAGCCTCTCGGTCGGCATCGAAAGATCCGCAATGATCTTCTCGAACATCGGGTCGCCGGAGTGCTTCGAGGAAAGCAGACCCTTGACATTCTCCATCACGAAGATGGTGGGCTTGTGCACCTGGATGATTCTCAGGTACTCCCTGTAGAGGAAGTGCTTTTCATCCTTGTGAAAGTCCTTGTCGTTGGCGCGTCTGGAGCGCCCCGCCAGCGAATACGCCTGGCAGGGCGGGCCGCCGATCAGCACCCAGGTTTCCTGCCCCTTCAGTGCAGCACGAATTTCCCTGTCGATACTGGCTTCGTCGGACTTGCCAAGCTCCAGGCACCTCGCCTCGGTGGCAGCATGCTCGAAGGCGCTGGCCACGGCAGGGATCCTGCGGAAAGTGGCCTCATCGATCTCGCCCCGTATGTAGCTGTAGTAGTGCTTGACGTCCTTGGTGCCAC
The DNA here is from genome assembly GCF_051280715.1 of Thauera sp. AutoDN2. Classification (NCBI taxonomy): domain Bacteria; kingdom Pseudomonadati; phylum Pseudomonadota; class Betaproteobacteria; order Rhodocyclales; family Zoogloeaceae; genus Thauera; species Thauera sp. AutoDN2. The sequence continues at coordinate 21,119 of NZ_JBNCAR010000009.1, forward strand.
GCAAACGCCTGAACACTGCCCTGAGCGTCAGCGTGCGATGTGCGACAGCATCCTTTTCAATGGAAAGGGCAATCTCGAAGAATGGCTGCCGCTTGTGGCCCTGCAGGGAAGCAAATCCTTCCCCGAGCCCTCCTGGGCCAGCAAAAAGGTCAATTATGGGAACTGGCACGCCAGCAATCCTCCACTGAGTTCTTTCCCGAATGTGATTCGGTTGCCGATTGGGTGCACGCTCACTCTGCCTCCGGCTTCTTCTTGCTGATGCTTTCGGCGATCCACCGATCCAGCTCCGAGCGGCGAAAGCGCCAGGTTCCCCCAAGCTTGAACGCCGGAATCTCGCCTTTCTGGGCAAGGCGATAGACCGTCCGCTTCCCGGCTTTGAGATAGGCCGCGACCTCCTCCAGCGTGAGGATCTCGCTCTCGACTTCGGTCATCCGGAAACCATCCGATCTGGCCTTTCGTAGATTTCGATTGCCAAGTTTAGCCAATTCTACCAAGCCGCGGTAGGCGCTGGCCAACTCCGCAATGCGGGGAGCATTGCACGGTTGATCGCCAGCTCGACCTGGGAATCCGGTCATACCGTAGTTCCCATTCCCTACGGCGCAAAGCGAGAGCACGCCACAGCATCTGGCCATCCGCATCAACGGGGAATGGCACGATGGGACAGACCAACCGCCGCACATCCGCATGGCCTGCGCTTGCCATGGTGTTGGCTGTGTCGTTCTCGGCGCTGCAGCCTGCCGTCGCTGCCGACGGCGTCGCCATGGAGCGTGAGCAGCTCGCCGCGCTCGCCCGCCAGCTCGACCTGATCGACCGCCTCGCCGAGCACGCCGCCCATACCGCTCCGCAGGAACGCACCCGCTACCACTTCGACTACGCTCGGCTACGCGCAGACCTGAAGCGCGTTCGCGCCGGCCTGCAGGACTACCTCGTACCCGAGCGCGCCCAGCCGCGCGATCCCGTCCCGCTGGCCGGCGATTACGTTCGCCGCGACCGCGCCGACGACGAGGAGCCATCGCCATGACGCCCTCTGCCGATCAGGTCGCCGCATTCCAGGCCAACGGCGGCTTTGCGCCTTCGGCCGTTGCTGCCGTGGTGCTGGGTTTCGTGTTCGCCGTGCTGCTGCTGTGGGGCGTGTGGGCCATGCGCACCGCCTACGTCGGCTGGGCCGAGCACCGCATCACTGAACGTCAGTTCCTCGCCGTCGTCGTGCGCTTCGTGGCGATGTACCTGGTGCTGACCTTCTTCCTCCTCTCCTGACCGTCACGAAGGGCCATACGCCATGAACACGCCACCGACATTCCATCGCATTCCGTCCCGCATCGCCGCACCGCTGCTGCCGCTGGCGCTCGCGGGCCTGCCGCTGTCGGCCTTCGCGCAGGGCCTGCCGACCATGGAAGACCCATCGCGCGGCCAGGGCAGCGGCATCCTGCAGACCTTGCAGAACTACGGCTACGACATCGTGCTGCTGATCGCGCTGCTCGTGGTCGCCTCGATGTTCGTCGGTGTCTGCTATCACGCCTACACGCGCTACTCGGAGATCCACACCGGCCGCGCCACCTGGGGCCAGTTCGGCCTGACGGTCGCCGTGGGCGCGATCCTGCTGGTGGTCGGCATCTGGCTGCTCACCAAGGCCACCGGTGTGCTCTAAGGGCGTCAAACGATGGCCGCCCCTTCGGAGTCCCCACGCGACACGCTGGTGACCTTCCTGCCGCACCGGCTGAACCGCCAGCCGGTGGTCGTGCGCGGGCTGACCGCCAACGAGTTGTGGATCTGCGCCGGCCTGTCGGCCGCAGCCGGGTTTGCGCTCGGCGTGCCGCTGGCCTGGCTCACGCACAGCATCGCCATGGTACCCACGCTGATCGTCGCCGGCATCGCGCTGGGCGTCTTCATCGGCGGTGGCTTCCTGCGCGCGCAGAAGCGCGGCCGGCCCGACACCTGGCTATACCGGCAGCTCCAGTGGCGGTTGGCCCTCAGGCATCCGGCGCTGGCGGCGCTCCTGGGCGGCCAGCGCCTCATCGCCCGCTCGGGCTACTGGACGACCCGGCGCAACGCCAATCGAGGTGCGCCATGAGCCGTTTCAGGAACGAGGTTGCGCACCTGCAGGCGCACGTGAAGACGCTGCGTCTGGGGGCCGGCGCGTTGTTCGCGGTGGCGCTGCTGCTTGGCTTCGGCTGGTGGAGTGCGCCGAAGAGTCTGACCATCCATGTGCCGCCGGACTTGCGCTCGGGCAGCACGCGCAAGTGGTGGGACGTGCCGCCCGAGAGTGTGTATGCCTTCTCGTTCTACATCTGGCAGCAGGTACAGCGCTGGCCCACGAACGGCGAAGAGGACTATCCGCGCAACCTGCGCGCGCTGTCGGCCTACCTGACGCCGAGCTGCCGGGCCTTCCTGCAACAGGACTACGAGTACCGGCGCGCCAGTGGCGAGCTGCGTCAGCGCGTGCGCGGCATCTACGAGATTCCCGGCCGCGGCTACGGCGATGATCCGGCCACGCGCGTCAAGGTGGTCTCCGACCGCGATTGGATCGTCACGCTCGACGTGAGCGCGGACGAATACTACGGCTCCGAGCAGGTCAAGCGCGCCCTGGTGCGCTACCCCATCAAGGTCGTCCGGCTGGACATCGACCCCGAGCACAACCCCTTCGGCCTGGCGCTGGACTGCTACGCCAGCGCACCCCAGCGCATCGAAACGCCGCCGACGCCGACCCAGGCGGGCGCGCCCGCCAACGCCTCCGGCCACCTGCAGGGAGACTCTCCATGAAGTCCGTTGCCTTGTCGGCCCTGGCCGGCGTTCTGCTGATCCTCGGTTTCGTGCCGACCAGCCAGGCTGTGGAAATCCTGCGCTGGGAGCGCTTGCCCCTGCCGGTGCCGCTGGTCGTCGGTCAGGAGCGCGTGGTCTTCATCGACCGCAATGTGCGCGTCGGCGTGCCGGCCGGCGTCGGCGACCACCTGCGCGTGCAGAGTGCGGGCGGCGCGATCTACCTGCGGGCGAGCGAGCCGATTCCGCCCACGCGGCTGCAACTGCAGGACGTGGAATCCGGCGCGCTGATCCTGCTCGACATCGCCGCCGAGCCGGCGAAGGACGGCCAGGCGCCGCTGGAGCCGGTGCGCATCGTGGAAGCGGAAGCCCCCGCGAAGCGCTACGGCGGCGGTGCGGCAAGCGGCGCGGACGAGCAGGCCGATGCGCCCGCGGACAAATCCGTTCCCCGGCGCGAAACGCCGGTACCGGTCGTGCTGACGCGTTATGCCGCACAGAACCTGTACGCCCCGCTGCGCACAGTCGAGCCGGTCGCCGGCGTCGGGCGCGTGAACCTGCGCCGCGACCTCGCGCTGGACACCTTGCTGCCGACGCTGCCGGTGCACGCGCGGGCACTGGCCGCGTGGCGCCTGGAGGACCAGTGGGTGACGGCCGTGCGACTCACCAACACCGCCGCGCGCTGGCTCGACCTCGACCCGCGCGCCCTGCAGGGGAGCTTCGTGGCGGCGACCTTCCAGCATCCGAACCTGGGGCCGGCCGGCACCCCGTCCGACACCACGGTGCTCTACCTGGTCACGCGCGGGCACGGCCTGGCCGAGTCGCTGCTGCCGGCGCTGAGCCCGATCGACGCCACCGTGAACCTGCCGCCGGCCGCCGCGGCCGGCTCGACCGGAGGAGCGAGCGATGAAGAGTAATCCGCTGCTCAAGTGGCTGCTGATTCCGATGGCGCTGCTGCTGGTGTTCGTCGGCATCAAACTGTTCTCCGGCGCCCCCGGCGGCCAGCCCGCCTCCAAGGGCGCAGCCAGTACGCTCACGCCCGAGGAGATGAAAGCCCTGGGCATCGCTGGCGACACGCCGCGCGATACCGTCGCCACGCTGGTCGCGCAGGTGAAGCAGTTGCGCACCGAGCTGCAGAGCGCGCTCGGCGACAACAAGCAGCACAAGGCTGAGAACGAGCGCCTGCGTGCGCGGGAAGGCGCGATCGACCAACGCATCCAGAGCGCGCTGGAGGGCGAGCGCAACCGCCTGGAGCAGGAGCGCAATCAGGTGGCCAGCGACAGGCAGCAGACCCAGGGGCTGCTGCAGAGTCTGCAGCGGCAACTGGACGGCCTTTCCGGCAAAGGTGGCGCGTCCGACCTGCCCGTCGGGCTGGGGCTGGAAGAGGGTGACGGCCAGCGCTTCAACCGCGGCGTCGGTGGCACGCAGTGGATCGAGCCCGACGATGCCAAGGTAGACGCCAAGAACGGCAGCAAGGAGGCGAGCTTTCCCCTGAGCTTCGGGCCGGCCCAGAAAAGCCTGTCGGCCGCAGTGGAATCCGTCGCCGACATCGGCAGCCGCGCCGTGGGCGCATCCACGAAGGCCGTCTACACGGTGCCGTCGAACTCGACGCTCATGGGGTCGATTGCCATGACGGCGCTGATCGGGCGCGTGCCGATCGATGGAACCGTCAACGACCCGTACCCGTTCAAGGTGCTGATCGGCCCGGACAACCTCACGGCCAACGGCATCGACATCCCCGACGTGGCCGGCGCCGTGGTCAGCGGCACGGCCTCGGGCGACTGGACGCTCTCGTGCGTGCGCGGGCAAATCCGCTCGGTCACGTTCGTGTTCCAGGACGGCACCATCCGCACGGTGCCGGAGGACAGCAGCAAGGGCGGTAGCAGCGGCGGCAACTCGGGTCACAACGGCGCCAGCATCCAGGGCGGCCTGGGCTGGATCAGCGACCCCTATGGCATCCCCTGCGTCAGCGGCGAGCGGCGCAGCAACGCCCAGCAGTACCTGGGCAGCCAGGCGCTCATCACCGCGGCCGGCGCCGGCGCGGCCTCGCTCATCAAGTCCGACAACGGCAGCGTGGCCGTGGTCGCCAACAGCAACGGCTCGCTGGGCACCGTCGGCATCAGCGGCAACGAAGCGATGGGCCGCATCCTCGCGGGCGGCGTGCGCGACATGGCCGATTGGGTCAACAAGCTCTACGGCCAGGCCTTCGCGGCGGTCTACGTGCAGCCGGGCGCCAAAGTGGCCGTGCATCTGGAGCAGCCGCTCGACATCGACTACGACGCCAAGGGGCGTCGGGTCCACCACCGCACCGGAGAAGCCCATGCCTCGGATCTGGATTGACGCGGCCGCCGTGCTGCTGGCGGCCACCCTGCTCGGCGGCTGCGCCACCAGCAAGGAGAAGCTGCTGCCGCACGGCGACAGCACCATGCTCGACATCTGGCATCGGGAGACCGGCGGCGGCGCGGGCAGCGGCCAGGCCGCGCGGCAACTGCTCGATGCGCGCCAGGGCCTGCGCCGGCCGCTGGCCGATGCCGACGTGCAGGCGGCGCCCGGCGTGCAGGCGCGCTACACCCGTACCGCGCAGAACGAGATTTACCGCCAGTTCCACCGCCTGCCGAACCCCGACCTGGTGATGTACGTGTTCCCGCACCTTGCGGGGACCGACCCGGTGCCGGTGCCCGGTTACAGCACGGTGTTCCCGCTCTACCAGCGCGTGCAGTACGCGATGCCGGGCGAGCGCGTGGAGGACTACTGATGGCTTGGTCGCTGCCGTGGTCACGCAAGCCCGACGCATCGACTGCTGACGCTGTGGATGCGGCTGATGATGCCTGGGCACGGCACGTAACGGCCCTGGCGGCACAGGGTGTCCCCGAGCCGGGCAGCGCGCTCGGCCGGGGCCGGCGCAGGCCGGCCACCCAGGCCGACCACGATGCGCTCTATGGCGTCGCGCCGTCGTTCGCGGACTTGCTGCCCTGGGTCGAGTACCTGCCCGGCAGCAAATGCATGTTGCTGGAAGACGGCCAGTCGGTGGCGGCCTTCTTCGAGCTGGCGCCGGTCGGCACCGAGGGCCGCGAGATGGCTTGGCTGTGGCAGGCGCGCGATGCGCTGGAGAACGCCCTGCAGGACTCCTTCGACGAGTTGGACGACAACCCCTGGGTGGTGCAGCTCTACGCCCAGGACGAGGCCGACTGGGACAACTATCGGCGCTCCCTGGCGAACTATCTGCAGCCGCGTGCGCAGGGCAGCGCGTTCAGCGACTTCTACCTGCGCTTCTTTGCCCATCACCTGCGGGCCATCGCCAAGCCGGGTGGCCTGTTCGAGGACACCACGGTGACGCGCCTGCCGTGGCGCGGGCAGGTCCGGCGCGTGCGCATGGTGGTCTACCGCCGCACGTCCGCGGCCCCGACCCCGCGGCGCGGCCAGTCGCCCGAGCAGGCGCTGACCACGATCTGCGACCGCCTCGCCGGCGGGCTGGCGAATGCCGGTGTGAAGGCTCGGCGTCTCGGCGCGGCGGACATCCACGCCTGGCTGCTGCGCTGGTTCAACCCGAATCCGACTTTGCTCGGCGCCGCGGCCGAAGACCGGGAACGCTTCTACGCGCTGACCCGCTACCCGGAAGAGCGGGAGGAGGGCGAGATCGAACTCGCCAGCGGCACCGACTTCGCACAACGGCTGTTCTTCGGCCAGCCCCGTTCGGACGTGCCCAACGGCCTGTGGTTCTTCGACGGCATGCCGCATCGGGTGATCGTGATGGATCGTCTGCGCACGCCACCCGTGACGGGCCATCTGACGGGCGAGACGCGCAAAGGCGGCGATGCCATGAACGCGCTGTTCGACCAGATGCCCGAGGATACGGTGATGTGCCTGACGCTGGTCGCCACGCCCCAGGACGTGCTGGAGGCGCACCTCAACCACCTCGCCAGGAAGGCCGTCGGCGAAACCCTGGCCTCGGAGCAGACCCGCCAGGACGTGCAGCAGGCGCGCGGCCTGATCGGCAGCGCGCACAAGCTCTACCGCGGCGCGCTGGCGTTCTACCTGCGCGGCCGCGACCTGGCCCAGCTCGATGCGCGCGGCCTGCAGCTCGTCAACGTGATGCTCAACGCCGGCCTGCAACCGGTACGCGAAGAGGACGAGGTGGCGCCGCTGAACAGCTATCTGCGCTGGCTGCCGTGCGTGTTCGATCCGGCTGCCGACAAGCGCCAGTGGTACACCCAGCTTATGTTCGCGCAACACGCGGCGAACCTGGCGCCGGTCTGGGGCCGCAGCCAGGGCACGGGGCATCCGGGCATCACGTTCTTCAACCGCGGCGGCGGTCCGATTACCTTCGACCCGTTGAACCGCCTCGACCGGCAGATGAACGCGCATCTGTTCCTGTTCGGCCCCACGGGGTCGGGCAAGAGCGCGACGCTCAACAACATCCTGAATCAGGTGACGGCGATCTATCGGCCGCGCCTGTTCATCGTCGAGGCTGGCAACAGCTTCGGCCTGTTCGGCGACTTCGCGGCACGGTTGGGCCTCACCGTGCATCGGGTGAAGCTCGCGCCCGGCGCGGGCGTCAGTCTGGCTCCGTTCGCCGACGCCTGGCGCCTGGTCGATACGCCGAGCCAGGTACAGACGCTGGACGCCGATGCGCTCGACGAAGACCAGACCGATGCCGGCATGGTCGTGGAAGGCGATGAGCAGCGCGACGTGCTCGGCGAGTTGGAGATCACTGCGCGACTGATGATCACCGGCGGCGAGGACAAGGAAGAAGCGCGCATGACCCGCGCCGACCGCAGCCTGATCCGCCAGTGCATTCTCGATGCGGCCCAGCATTGCGTGGCGGACGAACGCACGGTGCTCACGCGCGACGTGCGCGACGCGCTGCGCGAGCGCGCCCGCGATGCCACGCTGCCGGAGATGCGGCGCGCACGGCTGCTGGAGATGGCCGACGCCATGGACATGTTCTGCCAGGGCGTGGACGGCGAGATGTTCGACCGGTCCGGCACACCGTGGCCCGAGGCGGACGTCACCATCGTGGATCTGGCCACCTTCGCGCGCGAGGGCTACAACGCCCAGCTCTCGATTGCCTACATCTCGCTCATCAACACGGTCAACAACATCGCCGAGCGCGACCAGTTCCTGGGCCGCCCGATCATCAACGTGACGGACGAAGGCCACATCATCACCAAGAACCCGCTGCTCGCGCCCTACGTGGTCAAGATCACCAAGATGTGGCGCAAGCTCGGCGCCTGGTTCTGGCTCGCCACGCAGAACCTGGACGACCTGCCGAAAGCGGCCGAGCCCATGCTCAACATGATCGAGTGGTGGATCTGCCTGTCGATGCCGCCCGATGAAGTCGAGAAGATCGCGCGCTTCCGCGAACTCAACGCTTCGCAGAAGGCGCTGATGCTCTCCGCCCGCAAGGAGGCCGGCAAGTTCAGCGAGGGCGTGATCCTGTCCAAGTCGATGGAAGTGTTGTTCCGCGCCGTGCCGCCCAGCCTCTACCTGGCGATGGCGATGACCGAGCCCGAGGAGAAGGCCGAACGCTTCCAGTTGATGCAGCAGCACGGCATCAACGAGCTGGATGCCGCCTTTCGCGTGGCCGAGAAGATCGACCGCGCGCGGGGCATCGAACCTCTGACGCTGGACACGCTGGCCTGACGGGAGCAACACGATGCGCATGCCTTCATTCGCCCGCCGTCATCCCTGGATCGGTCTGCTGATCGTGGTGACGATTGGGGTTGCCTCGTGGATGCTGCTGCGCGCGCCGCATCCGGCAACCGAGTCCATGCCCCTGGCCGCCGCCGGGTCCGAAGCGTCGAAACCGGCCGGCCCGCCCTGGCTGTATGGCCGTGCCGATGCACGCTTCACGGTGGTCGGGTACGCCGACCTGGAGTGTCCGTACTGCCGGGCCTACTTCCCCGCGCTCAAGCGCTGGATCGACGCCCATCCCGAGGTGAACTGGCAGTGGCACCACCTGCCGCTGTCCATGCGCGAGCCGGCCGCGACTGCCGGGGCACGCCTGGCCGAGTGCGCGGGCGAGGACGGGCGGACATGCCACGTTCTGGCAGGCCGTGGCGTGGCTCTACGCGCACACCCGTGGCGACGGCCAGGGTCTGCCGGAGGGCCTGCGCTATCCCGACCTCACGCCAGCCATGCAGGGTTGTCTCGACAGCGAGCGCCCCGATGCGGTCATCCGTGCCCAGGCGGCGGAAGCGGCACAGCAGGGCATCGCGGCCACGCCGGCCCTGCAACTGCGCGACCGCGAGTCCGGCAAGACCCTCCTGCTGCACGGTCCCGTCGAAGGCGATGCCTTGCTGTCGGCCATCGACCTGCTCGCCGCCGGCAGCACGACCGCAGCCGAACCAGCCCATTCCCGAGACATGCCCGCCGGCGTCGCCGGTGACCACGGGTCGAGCGCAAGCCCCGGCATTCATGCCGGGGTCAGTGAGACAAGCGTTGCCTCGGAGCCGAAGGCTCCGTCTGAATCGTGGCGAGGAAGCTCCGGCCTTCAGGCCGGAGTGACTCACATGCCCAGGTAGCCATCGATCTTCAAGGCTGCGGCGCGGCTCGTCCGCGTTGATCGAAACCCGTTCGCATCGCATCCCTTGACGCGAACAGCCACCGCATCCGTGGTGGTGGATGCCCGCTCGTCACCTGTTCCATCCCCATCGTCCCCAGGAGGGTTTGCCCTCCATGGGCAGGCGCCCTCCGATCTCATCCATTGGAGGTTCGCTATGTCTCTTGTCATCGTCGACTCCTGCCCGGAGTCGCTCACCCTGATCGCCGCCCAGCACGAAGACTGGATCATCCGGCAGGCCATCACGCTGCTGGAGAACCGCGTGTTCAAGGCCGGTCCGGCGCTGGGCAGTCCCGCCGCCGTGCGCGACTACCTGCGCCTGAAACTGGTCGCGGAGCCGAACGAAATCTTCGCCGTCGTGTTTCTCGACAGCCAGCACCAGGTGCTCGCCTTTGAGCCGCTGTTCAAGGGCACGGTCGACCAGACTTCGGTGTATCCGAGGGTGGTGCTCCAGCGTGCGCTGGCGCTCAACGCTTCGGCGCTGATCCTGGCGCATCAGCACCCCTCGGGGAACACCGAGCCCTCGGCCGCCGATCGTGCGATCACCGAGCGGCTGAAGAGCGCGCTGACCACCGTCGATGTCCGGGTGCTGGATCACTTCATCGTCGGCAAGGGCAGCCCATTCTCCTTCGCCGAAGCCGGTCTGCTGTAGCAGCGTCAGTTCACTTCGTAGCCTCGGCATGCGCCGTTCATCCCCATGGGAGCCTTCGGGCTCCCCTTCTTTCGACAGCGCTCCCCCAACCGGGACATCCCGGCTTCGGATTCTCTGTCGCTCCGCGGACGCCCTTGAATTCGACTACGACCCGCATCGACACCACGGAGGCGCAATATGCCGGTTCCACCCCTTCGCTTACTTTCATCCCTCGCCTCGTGGCGACCCATGACTGCCACGGCGATTACGTGGCTGTGCATGGCTTTGTTCTGCCCGCTCGCTGTGGCCGATGTGCTTGTCGTCACCGACAGCCATCATCCCGTGCAGCCGGCCGCCGAGGCGCGCGTTATCGAACTCGATTTGCCGGCTCGCCTCGAGACCGAGCTGGCTGCGGGGCTGCCCTCCGATCCTGTGAGGGCCGCGGCCGTCATACAGCAGCGCCTCCGCGAAGGAGGCGAGGAACTCCAACACCGAATCGGACGCGCCTACCAAGGCGTCGCCGAGGCCTGGGGACTGGGCGTCGTCAAGATTCCCGCGATCGTGGTCGACCGTCGCTATGTGGTCTACGGCGACCCGGAGGTCAGCCGGGCCATGGCGTCCATCGAAGTCCATCGGAGGGCTCGACCATGAACCAACTGCACTCGGCGCCATCGCGGTTCGGTGTCGATCCGGGGGGCAATTTGGAAGGGAAGTACCTCATTTTGATGGTGTGGGCCGATCGTCCAACGTGATCCTTCAAGAGCTGTTGATGTATATCAATTCGAAAGCGCAATATCCAAGTGTATATTGCGCTTTCGAAAACAAGCCTATGAGACCGCCGTGTTGACTCCCACATCCGTGAAAAAAGGCCTTGTCGTGCTCGCTGCCCTCGTCGCGACCGGCCTGGCGCATGCCGGCGAGGTGACGGTGTCTGCCGCCGCCAGCCTGACGAACGCCTTCAAGGACGTTGCCCTGCGCTATGAGGCGCAGCATCCCGGCTCAAGGGTCCTGCTGAATTTCGGCTCCTCCGGTGCGGTGCTGCAGCAAATGGCCAAGGGGGCGCCTGTCGATGTCTTCGCCTCTGCGGACCAAGAGACGATGGACATGGCGGAGGCGCAGGGCTTGGTTGTCCGCGGGGAGCGGCACGACTTTGCCCGCAATGCCCTCGTACTGGTGGTCCCTAGTGACAGCAGGCAGTCCCTCGGCCGCCTGGATGACCTGATGCAGCCCGCTGTGCAGAGGGTCGCTATCGGCAACCCCGCGAGCGTTCCCGTCGGTCGGTATGCCAAGCATGCGCTGGAGGCGGCCAAGCTGTGGTCCGACGTTTCGTCAAAGGCGGTCAGCACCCAGAACGTTCGCCAGTCGCTCGACTACGTGGCGCGTGGCGAGGTGGATGCGGGTTTTGTCTATGCAACTGACGCGGCGGTCATGAAAGACAAGGTGCGTGTGGCTTTCGAGGTGCCGCTGGATGTCGCGATCGCGTATCCGATCGCACGGACGGTGGGGAGTGCGAACGCCGAGGAAGCCCAACGATTCGTTGCCTTCGTGCTGTCGCCGACCGGGCAGGCAATCCTTGGCAAGTATGGCTTCCAGAGGCCGTGAGCCGGGTCTCGATAACACATGGAGTCGGCATGGACGGCGCTGGCCCTCTCATTGAAGGTCGCCGGCTGGGCTACGGCGATCGACCTGGTGCTAGGCGTTGCCGTGGGTTACCTGCTGGCGCGCACGCGCTTCCCCGGGCGAGATCTGCTCGACACGCTGCTGACACTGCCAATGGTGATGCCTCCGACCGTGCTGGGCTATTACCTGCTGGTGATGATCGGGCGGCGTGGCTGGCTGGGGGCGTGGTTGCACGAGCAGTTTGCGATCAACTTGATCTTCACTTGGCAGGGCGCGGTGATCGCGGCCTCCATCGTGGCTTTCCCGCTCGTGTTCAAGCCCGCCCGCGCAGCCTTCGAGGCCGTGGACGGGCAACTGGAGCAGGCTGCCCGGGTGCTGGGTATCCCCGAGGTCGCCGTATTCTTCCGCGTCACCTTGCCGCTGGCGTGGCGTGGCATCCTGGCCGGCTTGCTGTTGGCCTTTGCCCGTGCACTCGGCGAGTTCGGTGCGACCTTGATGGTGGCCGGCAGTATTCCCGGCAGGACGCAAACGCTGTCGGTGGCGGTATACGAAGCGGTCCAGGCCGGACAGGACGATACCGCCAACCTGCTCGTGCTCGTCACTTCGGTGGTGTGCGTGGTGGTGCTGCTGGCGGCGGGGCGGCTTGCTCCCGGCCGCGTTGCCAGCCGCTAGGGAGGCCGCGCGATGCAACTTGACCTAGACGTTCGCAAGACCCTGCGGTCCGGCCAGCGGGTGTTCCATCTCGATGTACGTCTTCAATCCTGCAGCCAACGTATCGTGATCCTAGGCCCGTCCGGTTCGGGCAAGAGCCTGACGCTCAAGGCCATCGCTGGCTTGCTGCGCCCGGATTCTGGCCATATTCGCCTTGACGGGAAGGTGCTGTTCGACGCTGCAAAAGGCATTCATCTGCCGCCCCAGGGGAGAGAAGTGGCCTACGTCTTCCAGGACTACGCCCTGTTTCCGCACTTGACCGTGCGGCAGAACATTGCCTTTGGGCTGACGCGAGGGTGGTTCAACCCGCTGGCGCATGTCCGGCACGAAACGGTCGAATACTGGCTGGATGCGTTCCAACTCGCCCATCTAGCCCACCAGTTCCCGGTTGAACTGTCGGGTGGGCAGCGCCAGCGCACTGCGCTGGCACGGGCCTTGGTGGCGAGACCGCGCGCCCTCCTGCTGGACGAACCTTTCGCCGCACTCGATCCGACCTTGCGCATTGCGATGCGCGAGGAGTTGGGAGAACTCCAGCAGCGGCTGCAGGTGCCGATGGTGCTCATCACGCATGACCCGGAAGACGCGGTGGTTTTCGGCGATCACGTCCTGAGCCTGCAAGACGGGCGCTTGACCGTCGAGGCCGGGGAAGGGGCGCTGGAGGCCTTGCATGCGTGAGCCGTTCATTCGGCTTCGCCACCTGAACAGCGGCCAGGGGAAGGTGTCGTCACTTATTTTTTTGCCAACCGCTATATATAAGTTGCTATTGCGAACCAGGGGAGAAATATTGATGTTCAGGCCACCGAGAATTCCATCCTTTCCACGAACGCGGCGGGCTGCACTGGCGACGGCCGTCGCCGTTGCGAGTGGCTGCACGGCGGCATGGGCACAGGAAGGGCGCGGCGCAACGCCGTTCGAACTGGGCGCCATCCAGGTGACGGCTCCGCGCCTCGCTCTCGGCGAGATCGCGCCGGAGCAAGTCTCCTCGGTGGTCACGCGCGAGGACATCCAGACGTTCAACCGCGAAACCGTGGGCGAAGCCGTCAATCTGCTCTCCGGGGTGACGGTGTCGACCAACTCGCGCAACGAGCAGACGGTTTACCTGCGCGGCTACGATCCGCGCCAGGCGCCGTTGTTCATCGACGGCATCCCGGTCTATGTGCCCTATGACGGATATGTCGACTTTGGTCGCTTCGACACCGGCGATCTCGCCGCGATACAGGTTGCCAAGGGGTTCAGCTCCGTGGCCTACGGCCCCAACACGCTGGGCGGCGCCATCAACCTGATCTCGCGCAAGCCGGGCAAGGCCTTCGAGGGTGACGCGAGCATCGGTTTCGGCGAGGATGGTGCCCGCCGGGCGGCGGTCAATCTCGGCAGCAACCAGGGCGTCTGGTACGTGCAGGCCGGCGTTGCCCATCGCGAAGCCGATGGCTTCAGGCTGTCCGACGACTTCAGGCCGACCGCGACGGAGGACGGCGGCCGGCGTGACAACGCCTACTACAAGGACAGCAAGGCCTCGCTGAAGCTGGGCCTGACCCCCGGAGGCGGCGACGAATACGCGCTGACCTACATCAAGCAGGACGGCGAGAAGGGCCAGCCGCCGTCGACTGACCCGACCGCCGCGCGCTACTGGCAGTGGCCATACTGGGACAAGGAGAGCCTGTACTTCGTCTCACGCACCGCGCTGGGTGCGCATGAGACACTGAAGCTGCGCCTCTTTGCCGACTGGTTCGACAACGAGGTGAACAGCTACACCGACGCGACCTACGCCACGCTCAAGACGAGCGGTTCCGGCAGCGTGTCCACCGGCCGCAGCATCTATCACGACAAGACCCATGGCGGCGCGGTGGAACTCGAGTCGCGGCGCTTCGAGGGCCATCTGGTGCGCTTCGTCGCCCAGACGAAGAGCGACCGGCATGAGGAGCGCGACGGTGACAATGCCCTGGGCGCGGATTTCGAGGACACCCTGCGCTCGCTGTCGGTCGAGGACGGCATCTCGGTCGGCGACAAGACGCTGCTGTCCATCGGTCTGGCCCATCACGAACTCGAACCGGAAAAGGTGTTCAGCAACGGTGGCAGCTTCACCCTGCCGCGCCGCCAGCGCGCCACCGATGCGCAGATCGGCCTGTTCTACGATCTGACGCCAACGGCGCGCCTGTACGCGACCGTGGCGGAGAAGACCCGGTTGCCCACCCTCAAGGATCGCTACTCCATCCGCCTGGGCCGTTTCATCGAGAACCCGGACCTCGAGGCCGAGCAGGCGCGCAACTACGAGATCGGCTACCAAGGGCAGCCCTGGGCCGGTGCCCAGGCGGACGCCGCAATCTTCTGGAGCGATATCGAGGACAAGATCCAGAGTGTCAACCTGACTGGCGCGGCCAGCTGCAGCGCCGCCAACCAATGCCAGATGCAGAACGTCGGAAAGGCGCGAATCAAGGGCATCGAGCTTGGCCTCAAGACACCGCTCGGCGCGCGCTGGGAGATCGGCGGCAACGCGACCTGGATGGATGTGGAGAACGTCAGCGATCCCGCGACCAGGCTGACGAACATCCCGGAGACGAAGATCATCCTGCATGCGCTGTGGCGAGCTGCGGCGGCGGTGGACATGATCGCCTTCGCCGAGCATGACAGCGGCCGCTGGGCCAGCGATACGGTAAAGCTGGACGGGTTCACCACGCTGAATCTCAAGATGGTCTGGCGGCCGATGAAGGACCTGTCCGCCGAGCTGCGGGTCAACAACGTCACCGACCGGAACTACGAACTCGAGGCGGGCTTTCCTGCGCCGGGGCGCATGTGGTTCGCCAGTCTGGACTACCGGTTCTGAGGACGGACGATGGCAACCTTGACAGCCCATGCCGCTGGGCCGGCCCTCTCGCCGACCAACACCAGCCCCATCGCCGCGATCGTTCATCTCGAGCACGGCGTCGCCGACGGCGTCCTCGCCGACTTTGCCTTTGCCCTGCGCCAGGCGGGCCGGCGGGTCCGGGGGGTGGTTCAGCAGTCCACGGGCGGTACGGGCAAGGAGGCGACGATGCTCGTCGATCTCGACCAGGGAACTCGCTTCCCCCTCTTCCAGCGCCTCGGCGCGGGCGCCGGCTCGTGCAGCATCGACCAGCACGGCGTGGCTGCCGCGAGCGTGGTCCTGCGCGGTGCGCTCGATGCGGCCCCCGATCTCGTCGTGGTCAATCGTTTTGGTGCGCTGGAGGCGGCGGGCGAGGGATTTGCCGACGAGATGCTGGCCCTGATGAGCGAGGGCATTCCCCTGCTCACCGTCGTCGCCGAAGCCTATCGATTCGACTGGCAGCACTTCACCGGCGGCGCCGGTGTGGAACTCGACCCGAGCCGGGAGGCGCTCGATGCCTGGTTCGCCGGCCTGCAACGGGGTAGCGGCCGGTGAAGCGGCGCGACCTCTTGCGCGCACTGGCCATCGCGCCCTGGCTGGCCTGGGTGCCGGCAGGGGCGCGGGCAAAGGCCGGTGTCGGGAGCACAATCGCCGCTGCCTACGGCACCCTGCCGCCGCCGCAGGCGATTCGCCGCGTGTTCGCCGCTGGCGCGCCGGCCAGCGTGCTCTTGAGCGTGCTCGCACCGGAGAAGCTGATCGGCTGGCCGTTCAAGGTGTCCGAAGAGGCGCGCGCCTGGCTGGCGCCGGTGGTGCGCGCGCTGCCACAGGTCGGCCGCCTCGCCGGTCGCGGCAGCACGGCGTCGAACGAGGCGCTGCTGCAAATGAAGCCGGACGTCATCCTCGACGTCGGCACCGTCGACGCGACCTACCTCTCCGCCATGCAGCGGGTGGCCGAGCAGACCGGATTGCCGTGCCTGCTTGTGCAGGGACGCATGGCCGACCACCCGGCGCAGTTGCGCGAGGTCGGCCGACTGCTCGGCGTGGCGGCGCGCGGCGAGCGCCTCGCCGCCTGGGCCGAAGAGACCCTCGCGCTGGCGGCGCGCGCGTGCAACGAAGTACCGCCCGGGGCGCGTCCGCGCGTCTTCTTCGGGCGTGGCGGCGATGGCCTTGAAACCGGGCTGGACGGATCGATCAACATGGAGGCGATCGAGATCGCCGGTGGCCGCAACGTCGCCGCCGAGTCGGGGCGCGGCGGGCTGATCAAGGTGTCGCCCGAGCAGATCCTCGCCTGGGATCCGGAGGTGATCGTCACGCAGGATCGCGAGTTCGCCCGTGGCGTGCTCGCCGATCCGCTGTGGCGTCCGGTCGCCGCCGTGCGGGCGCGTCGCGTGCACCTGGCGCCGAGCCTTCCGTTTGGCTGGCTGGACGGGCCGCCGGGTGTCAATCGCCTGGTCGGTGTACGCTGGCTGATCGAGCGCCTCCATCCCGGCCGGGCGGGGGGCGAGGCGGCCCTCCAGGCGGCCGCCCACGATTTCTACCGCTTGTTCTACGGCATGGAGCCAGACGCGGCGAGTCTCGGCACCATGATCGGTGGCCCGGCATGAATGACGCTCCAGACCTCTCCCGTGGCGCGTCCACGCACGGCGCCGGTGTCGCCGCGGCGGTCAACGCTGGCGCGCCGTGCCACCCCGCGGCGGCCTGGCTGGCGGGTGCCGCCGCGTTGCTGGCGGTGCTCGCGGTGGCCTTCACGGCCGGCAAGTTTCCGGTGGCACCGGCCGACCTGCTGCGTGCGCTGGTCGCGCGCCTGTCCGGCAGCGAGTCCGGGTTGCCCGAGGCCGTGGAAACCGTCATCTGGAACATCCGCCTGCCGCGTGTCGCCGCCGGTGCCGTCGTCGGCGCCGTGCTCGCCGCAGCGGGCGCCGCCTACCAGGGCATGTTCCGCAACCCGCTGGTGTCGCCGGACATCCTCGGGGTCTCCGCTGGTGCCGGTCTGGGCGCCACGCTCGGCATCTACCTCGGCCTGCCGCTCATCTTCGTGCAGGTCGTCGCCTTCGGCGGCGGCATCATCGCCGTTGCCATCGTCTACCGCCTCGCTTCGATGGTGCGGCGCCATGATCCGGTGTTGGTCCTGGTGCTCGCCGGCGTCGCCCTCGGTGCGCTGCTTGGCGCCGGCATCTCGCTGGTCAAGATCCTCTCCGACCCGTATACGCAGCTGCCGACGATCACCTTCTGGCTGCTCGGCGGACTCAACCAGGTGACCTCGCGCGACCTGGCGACCACCGCGCCGGCGATGCTCGCCGGCTTGCTGCCGATGGCGCTGCTGCGCTGGCGCATCAACCTGCTTGGCCTCGCTGACGAAGAGGCGGCAGCGCTCGGGGTCGACGTCGGGCGCCTGCGCCTGGTCCTCGTCACTGCCGCAACGCTGTCGACCGCCGCCGCTGTCTCGCTGGCCGGTATCGTTGGCTGGGTCGGGCTGGTCGTGCCGCATGTCGCACGCCTGCTCGTCGGCCCTGACTTCACCCGTCTGCTGCCGGCCTCGCTCATGCTCGGCGCCGGCTTCCTCGTCACCACCGACACGCTGGCCCGGACGATCGCGCCGATCGAGCTGCCGCTCGGCATCCTGACGGCGGTGGTGGGCGCGCCTTTCTTCCTGTGGTTGTTGGCTCGTACGGGGAGGCCGGCATGAGCGTTGCCATCGAGGCCAGCGATCTTGCGATCGGCTACCACGGCCGCCGCGTCGGCACCGACATCTCGCTCGGTATCGACAAAGGCGAGGTGCTCTGCCTGCTCGGCCCGAACGGCAGCGGCAAGACGACGCTCTTCAAGACACTGCTCGGCCTGCTGCCGCCGCTTGCCGGCACGGTGCGCGTACTCGGCGAGCCTGTCGCTGGCTGGTCGCGCGCGGCGTTTGCGCGCAAGGTCGGCTATGTGCCGCAGGCGCATGCCGGCATCTTCCCGTTTTCCGTCGAGGACATCGTGCTGATGGGTCGTGCTGCGCGCATCGAGCGCTTCGCCACACCGTCGCGGCATGACCGTCAGCTCGCTGCCGACTGCCTGGCAGCACTCGGCGTCGCCCACCTGCGCCAGCGCACCTACACCGAGATCAGCGGCGGCGAGCGGCAACTGGCGCTGATCGCCCGCGCGCTGGCGCAGGAGCCTGCGCTGCTGGTGATGGACGAGCCGACGGCCAGCCTCGACTTCGGCAACCAGATCCGCGTGCTCGAACACGTGTGCCGTCTGCGCGAACGCGGCATTGCCGTGCTGATGTCCACACACCAGCCGGAACACGCGCTGCGCGTTGCCGACCGTATCGCGTTGCTGGCACCGGGCCGGCTGGTCGGCATCGGTGAGTCGTCCGAGGTGGCGACGCCCGCTGCGCTTGCCGCGCTGTACGGCGTCGATGCGACCGCCATTGCCGGCAGCCTGCCGTCGATTCCACTCCGGCTGCGACGCCGTCCTGTCGAAGAGAACGCCCCATGAGCATCTCCGCCATCGATTTCGGCCGCCTCTACCGCGACCACCATGCTGCCGCCAACCGCAACCCGAAACCCGCAGGTGTCTGGGACGTCCGTGCCGCCGAGATGAGCGGCAAGGTGCGCAAGAGCCGCTATGTCGAGGACTTCATCGGCCGCATGGATCTTACCGGCGCGCATTCGCTGCTCGACGTCGGCTGCGGGCCCGGGACCATCTGTCTGCCGCTCGCCGGCCGGCTGCAGCGTGTCATCGGCCTCGACTTCAGTCCGCGCATGCTCGATGCCTTGCGCGAAAACGCGGCAGCGCTCGGGCACGACAATGTCGAGGCCCTGCAACTGGCGTGGGAGGACGACTGGTCCGCCGTGCCCGCGTGCGACATCGTCGTCGCCTCGCGCTCGACGACGGTCGCCGACATGGAAGCGGCGCTGCACAAGCTGAACGACAAGGCCAGGCGCCGCGTGTACCTGACCCACCTCGTCGGTGGCCGCTTCATCGACCCAGCGGTGATCGACGTCATCGGCCGAGACCTGCCACCGTTGCCGGACTATGTCTACATCGTGAATATCCTGCATGGGATGGGCATCCATCCCCGGCTCGACTACATCGAGCATGAAGGCCGGCTGGCCGGCGCCACCAATTTCGACGAGTTCGCCCGGCGTGTCGCCTGGGCGCTTGGCGAGCTCTCCGATGACGAGCGTACCCGCCTGCGCGCCTGGCACGGGCGTGTCGCGCCGAGCCTCGGTGCTGCCGGGGCGCCGATGCGCTGGGCATTCATTTCCTGGGAAAAGACATCGCGATAGGTGGCCAGCGTCGGTCGCAGCCCATTCGTACTGATCGTTATATACAAGTTGCTATTTCGAGACCAAAAGTCGATGAACGACCTGCTGGATCACCTTGACACCTCCGTAGCGGCCCGCGATCTGCCTCCAGTCGGAGAAGGCCTGCCCGCCGACTGCAGCACGCGGGATGTGCTCGACCTCTATCGACGCTCCGCCGATCCCCGTGTCGCCCCGGCCATCTTCCGCCACGCCGCAGACCTGCGCGACCGCCATGTCGGCCGCAGCCCCTGGTGGTCGGCCGGCGTCTCGGCCATCGTGCCGTGCGAGCTCGAGCCGCTGTGCACCTACTGCACCTTCTTCAGCCGCAAGGCGGTGGCAACCAGCGACATCGTGTCGGCCGTGCGTGCCATCGCCGACCTGGGCATCCGCCATCTTCACCTGTCCGGCGGCACGCGTTTGCCGGTGAAGGGCGAGCCGATCAGCGGCTACGACCGCTACCTGGTCGACCTCGTCGTCGCCATCCGAGATGCAGCCGATGTCGAGATCGAGGTCAATGTCGGCCCGTCGCTGACGCGCGGCGGGGTCCGCGCGCTCAAGGAGCTTGGCGTGGCCGCTGTCACCAGCTCGCTGGAGGTGCTGAACGCCGAACTGTTCGCGGCATTCAAGCCGGGCGACAGCCTGGAAGGGCGAATCCGCCTGATGGAGCTGTGCGAGGAAGAGGGCCTGCCGATCCGCTCGATGATGCTGGTCGGCCTCGGCGAAACGGACGCGGATCGCATCGACCACCTGCTTTTCCTGCGCCGCTTCTCCATGCTGCGCCACCTGCGCCTGTCGCGGTACATGCCCTTCCCCGGTACCGCGTCCGGCGGCGTGCGCTGCTCGCCCTGGCCGGTGGCACGCCTCACGGCGATTGCGCGCCTGCTCTATCCGACCCTCGATCTCGGCCTGGCGGCCGGCAACGATCCCGACGACATGACCCTGTGGTGGCTTGCCGGCGGCGGCAACCAAGTCATCGGCGCCACCGCGTCGATGAAGGACCCGCGCGGCAAGGCCGGCGGGGAAGCACGTGCGATCCCGGTCGGCGAGCGTGTCGTGGTGCACGACAACATGGCCCGGGTGACCCGCTATCTCGGCGAACTCGGCCTGACGCCGAGTTTCGCTCCCCAGTCTTCCTGAAACCAACCAATGGAGTCCATCTTGCGTACCCGCATGCGTTCCCCCTTGGCCGCCGCCGTCGCCGCGCTATGCGCGGCCGGCCCGGCTCTCGCCGCCGACGCCACGCTCACCGAAGTGGTTGTCACCGGTGCCCACGAAGCCCCCCTGACACAGCCCGATCCGCAGCCCTGGGCGCACAGCCAGGTATCGCGCGAGGGCGTCGCTATCCTCGGCGGGCCCGCGCAGACCAACCCGTACCGCCTGCTCGACCTGATGCCCTCGGTCAGCGCGGAGTCGGCCGATGCCTATGGCCTGAACTCGCGCGGTGGCCGCAAGCTCAACCTGCGCGGCAAGGGCGACTTCCACCTGACCCGCAACATCGAGGGCGTGCCCCTCTACGGCATTGTCGGCAACAACGACCTGTTCGATCTGGAGAACGTCGCCGGCTTCGAGCTCTACCGCGGTGGCATGCCCGCCAACGCCGGGCTTGGCGTGTCCAACAGCACCGGGGCACTCGACATGACGCTGCGTCGCCCCGATGAAGTTCCTGGTGTCGAGATCCGCCAGGGCTTCGGCTCGGACAGCTTCCGCCGCACCTTTGCCCGCATCGACAGTGGCCGGTTCGGTCCTGCGGATACCGCGCTGTTCGTGTCGGCGTCGGACATGGAGGCCGACAAGTGGAAGGGGGCTGGCCAGACGCCCGGCGCGCGCCGCAACTTCACCGTCGGCCTCGCCCAGCCGTTCTCCAACGGGGCGCGCTTCGAGCTGTTCGTCGCCTCCAACCACATCGAGGGCCACGACTACCGGGCGATGAACTACACGCAGGTCGAGGACAAGTCCAACTGGCGCAACTTCGACTACGACGAAGACCTCACCGCCGGCCGGCTTGCCCGGTACTACGATTTCAACCGCAACGAGTTCGACGACGTCGGCGTCATCGCGAACCTGGTCCTGCCGGTCGGCGAGGCGGGGCGTTTCACCCTTCGCCCGTACTGGTGGGACAACGATGGCTACTTCCTGTTTTCGTCGTCCGACACCAATGTCCGCCGCTGGGATGTCGAGCACGAGCAGAAGGGGCTGGTCGCCCAGTATGACCACAGGTTCTCCCCGGCGCTCGACCTCACCGTCGGCTACTGGTGGATGGACATGGAGTCGCCGCCACCACCCGTCTACCAGAAGAACTACACGGCACAGGCAGATGGCAGCCTGACCTATGCCGGCTGGGCGCTGCTGTCGAAACATGGCAGGCACGAGTTCAACAGCCCCTTCCTGCAGCTGACAGGGCGCAGCGGCGCCACCACGATCTCGGGCGGCGTGCGCCTGCAGCAGCAGTCGCAGCCGTCGTTCTCCTACTACGCCACCGCCGGCCTTCCCGACGTCTCCTACGACGCGGTGTGGGTTTTCAACCCGGCCGTCGACCCTTGGATGCGAGTTTCCGGCAAGACCTACCGCGAGTGGCTGCCGAACCTGTCGCTGCGCCACGAACTGCGGCCCGACATGGCGCTCACCGCCGCCTACGGCCGGCGTATCGGCCGGCCCGACTGGGGGCCGGTCGCATCCACCTATAGCAGCAACAAGGCCAAGTTCGTTGCGCAGAACATCACCCTGCAGGATGTCTTCTCCGGGCTGAAACCGGAGATCTCCGACAACCTTGACCTCGGTCTGCGCTACGAGGGTGAACGGCTCTCGCTCGTGCCCAACCTGTACTACGCCAGGACCCGCGACAAGGAGGTCAGCGTCTACGACCCGGGCGTGGACGTGACCTACTACCAGAGCGTCGCCAAGGCCGTCGGCTACGGCGCGGAGCTGGAGGGTAGCTACCGCTTCGACGGCGGGCTGTCGGCGGTCTTCGCCCTGTCCTGGAACCGCTTCGCCTTCGACGGTGACATCCAGGCCAAGGCCGGCGCCGTGACGGGCACCGACGGCAAGCAGGTTCCCAACGCGCCGCGCATGCTGGCCAAGCTGGGCGTCGACTGGCGCAGCGGCAACTGGAATGTCTCGCCGGTGGTGCGCTACGTCGGCAAGCGCTACGGCGACACCCTCAATAAGCAGAAGATCGACGGCTACTTCCTTGCCGACCTGCATGTCGGCTACCAATGGAAGAACGTCGCCATGCTGCAGGACGTCGGCATTGCCCTGTCGGTGTTGAACCTGTTCGACAAGCGCTACATCGGCCAGATCTCCGCCAGCGACTTTGACCTCAACGCCGGCACGACCTACTACGCCGGCGCACCGCGGACGGCCGTGATGACCGTCAGCGCCAGGTTCTGAGGCCAACGTGAGCGGGCAGGTGGGTAGCATCGTCGATGGCGGGGGCCGGGTGGCCGGCCGCTGGCGCGGGTTGGGTTTCATCACGCCACTTGCGTTCGCGGTGCTGGCGAGCGCGGTGTTCTCGATGGGGCTCGGCCACTACCCGCTCGCCCCGTCGGAAGTGCTCGCGGTATTGTGGGCGGCGTTGACCGGGACCGAGTCGGGACAACCGCCCATGGCGGAGACCGTGGTGCTGGCGGTGCGCTTGCCGCGCGTGCTCGCCGCCATGCTGGTCGGGGCCAGCCTGGCGGCGGCCGGCGCCGCCTACCAGACCTTGTTCCGCAATCCGCTCGCCTCACCGGCTATCCTCGGCGTCTCGTCTGGCGCCGGCTTCGGCGCGGCGCTGGCCATGCTGCTCTCGGGTAGCGCGCTCGCCGTGCAGGGTGCGGCCTTCGCCGGCGGCCTGTTGGCGGTCGGTGCGGCGATGCTCATCGCCGGGCTTCTGGGTAAGGGTTCGGCGCTGGTGATGGTGCTCGCCGGCCTGGTCGTGTCGGCCCTCTTCCAGGCACTCACCTCCGCACTGAAGTACGTCGCCGATCCGCTCGACACGCTACCGGCCATCGTCTTCTGGTTGCTCGGCAGTCTCGGCCGCGTCGGCACGCATGATCTGGCCTGGGCGGCGCCGTTCGCTCTGGCGGGCATGCTCGCGCTGTTCCTGCTGCGCTGGCCGACGCAGGTGCTGGAGGCCGGCGACGACGAGGCGCGCACCCTGGGCGTGCCGGTGCGCGCGCTGCGCCTCGCGCTGATCGCCGCGGCGACTCTGATGACCGCCGCCGCCGTGTCGATCTCCGGCATCGTCGGCTGGGTCGGCCTGCTGGTGCCGCACCTCGCGCGCCTCATCGTCGGCCCGGCCTACGCCGCGCTGCTGCCGGCCTCGCTGCTGCTCGGCGCCGGCTACCTGCTGTTGGTCGATAACCTGTGCCGCAGCGCCTTTGCCGCCGAGTTGCCGCTCGGCATCGTCACTGCCGTGCTCGGCGCGCCGGTGTTCGTCGCCGTCCTGGCCAAGGCGAGGCGGACATGGTCCTGAGCGTGGCTGACCTCGTCTATCGCCGCGCGCCGGGCGAGGCGCCGGTGCTCGACGGCATTGACCTGTCGCTCGCAAGGGGCGAGATCCTGTGCCTGCTGGGGCCCAACGGCACCGGCAAGACGACCCTGCTGCGCTGCCTGGTCGGCGCACTGCGGCACGAGCGTGGCGAGGTGCGCATCGACGGCGAATCCGGCGTCCCTCCCCGGCGTCTCGCCCGCGCGCTCGCCTACGTGCCGCAGGCGGCCGGCGACAGCGGCCTGACCTTGCTCGATGTCGCGCTGATGGGCCGCACGCCGTACCTGCCGCCCCTCAGCCTGCCCGGCCGCCACGATGAGCGGATCGCGCGCGAGGCGCTGATGCGGGTTGGCATTGCACATCTGGCACAGCGGCCGTTCAACCGCGTCAGCGGCGGCGAGCGCCAGCTCACCCTGATCGCCCGTGCGCTGGCCCAGCAGCCGCGCCTGTTCATGATGGACGAACCGATGGCCAGCCTCGACCTCGGCAACCAGGCCCGCGTGCTGCGCGTGATCCGCGATCTCGCCGCCGATGGCATGGCCGTCCTTGTCACCACCCACCAGCCCGAGCACGCGTTCCTGCTTGGCGCGCGCGTCCTCGCCCTGGCCGGTGGCCGCATCGCCGCCGCTGGTGCGGCCCGCGATGTGCTGCACGCGCACACGCTGACCGCCCTGTACGACACGCCGGTGGAGGTCATCGCCCATCGTGGCGCACCGGCGGCCTGCATTCCGCGCCTGTGAAAGGAGACTTGTGATGTTGTTCCGCTTCCTGCCGTTCCTGGTCGCTTTCGTCGCCGCCATCGCCCAGGTCGCGCCGCCGCGCGTGGTGGAGGACATGGCGGGCGACGAGGTTGCCCTGCCCGCGCGGGTCGAGCGTGTCGCCACCATTGGCGCGGTGCCGGTGCTCAACGGCCTCGTCTTCGCCGTCGGCGAGGGCCGGCGCATCGTCAATGGCCTGCCGGAGTTCGCCCGCAAGCCGCGCTGGGGCTACCAGGCGGTCTTTGCCCCGCACACTGCCGCGCTGCCCACGCTCCAGAACCACGACCGCACGCCGAACCTGGAGGCCCTGCTCGGCGCGGCGCCCGACGCGGTGCTGACCATGGATCGGGCGAGCGCCGACGCCCTGCGCCGTGCCGGCCTGCCGGCGCTCTACCTCGCCTGGCGCCAGCCCGAGGATGTGAAGGCGGCGGTGCGCCTGCTCGGCCGCGTCTTCGACCAGCCGCAGGCCGCCGAGCGCTACGCTGAGCGCTTCGACCGCATGCTTGCGGATGTCGCGGCGCGCCTGCGCGACGTGCGGACACGACCGCGCGTGCTCTACTTCAGCCCGAAAACGTTGACGCAACCCCATCTGGTGGTCGAATGGTGGATCCGTGCGGCGGGCGGCGAGAGCGTCACTGACGACGGCCGCACCGTCGAATCGCGCAGCTTCACCCTCGAGCAACTGCTCGCCTGGAACCCCGACATCCTCATCGTCTCCGGCCACGAGGAGGCGGAGACGGTGCGCCGTGAGCCGCGCTTCGCCAACCTGGCCGCCGTGCGCACTGGGCGCATCCTGGTGGCGCCCAGCGGCGCCCACACCTGGGGCAACCGCACCTCCGAACAGCCGCTCACCGTGCTGTGGGCGGCGAAACACTTCCACCCCGAGCGCTTCGGTGACATCGACGTCGTCGCCGAGACGCAAGCCTTCTATCACGACATTTTCGGCGCCGACCTCTCTGCCGCGCAGGTGCGCGAAATCCTCGATGGCGGCCCCAGGACGACCCTGGCCGCGCGTTGATTCCAATGCTATCGATACCAAGGAGCATGAAATGGACATGACCACGATGAAGTTCGATCTCGCCAGCCTGGAGGCTCCGCCCGCAGTCGCGGTGCTGGACCGCGTCGCCGGTGGGTTCAAGGCCTTCCAGGCCCTGCGCGCGGGCTACGGCAGCGGGCTGTTCGACTGGCTGGACCGCAACGGGCCCGCCGAGCGGGCGGTCATCGCCACGGCCCTGAAACTGCGCGGCGCGCATCTGGCGGGCTTCCTCCAGTCCCTGGAGGACCTCGGCCTGGTGTCGCGCCAGGGCAGCGTGTACGCCCTGGTTCCCGAGATGCGCGAGGTGCTCGTCGCCGGCAGTGCCTGGTGCCAGGCAGCGACGATCGAGCGCCTTTTGGCGCCGGAATGCGGCTGGTCAGATCTGCGCGGCTTCCTGTCCGAGGACTGGACGGCGGCGAGCGCGCCCGTGTCGCCATCCCCAAGGCAGCACCCCTTCCTGGTGGAGGCGCGGCTTCTGGCGACCCGGCTGGCGGCGCGGGAGAGGGAACTGCGCGGTGGCGCCAAGCCGCGCCGTCTGCTGTGCTTCGATGGCAGCGGTGGCATGGCGGCGGCGGCCATCTGCCTTGCGCAACCCGGGTTGGACGCGTCCGTCATCGTTGCGCCGGGCGCCGTGCGGGAGGCCATGGAACTGCTCGACGCCTGCGGCCTGGCTGAGCGATGCGTCGTCCATCCCGGTTCTCCGCTCGAAATTTCCGTGCAGGCAAGCTATGACCGCGTAGTGCTGTTCCACGCGCTCTACCCCGTGCGCAAGTCCATGGGTGACGCGCTTGCAGCCGTTGCCGCGCGCCTGGCGCCGGGTGGCGAATTGTGTTCGGCCCACTGGTTTTGCCTGGAGGCCTGCGAGACCGCGCCAGGTGGCCTGCGCGACCTGGACAGGGCGGTGCTGACCGACAGCCATCCGCTCTGCCATGTGGAGACCTTCGGCGAGCGATTTGTCGCGGCCGGGCTCGGCGACGAGGGGCGGGAAGACATCGATGGCCCCTGCGGCCACCTGAAGCTGCATTTCGCCTCTCGTGCCCTAAACCCCGTGGTGGTTTCACCGTACCTGCGTTGCTCGCGCTGCTGAGGAATGTCGACATGAAGACAGCGAACGACATGATCCCGAGCCGAATGGCTGACTGCCCGCCGGCCACCTTGCTCGCCGACCTGCACGCCGCCGTGGTCGAGCGCCTCGGCGCGGAGGCGCGGGCGCTGACGCTGGAGCGCGTGGTGCTCGGCATCTTCTTCACCGGCGTCAAGCTCTCCAACGGTGCCGGGGGGCTGTGCGCAACGCCGGTCAAGGGCGTGCCCGAGGCGGTGTGCTGCCCGAGCTCGGCCAAGGCCATGCCCACGCCGGGCAAGATCGCCGGCCGCCGTGCTGTCGACCTGCTCGACGACCTGTACCGCACACAGGACCTGCGTCGTGCGCTGGCCATCGCGACCCTCAACGCGCTGGCCGAAACGCTCTGGCTTCGCGACGGACCGCCGGCCGGCGTCGAGTGCCTCGACGGCGATGCCTTCGATGCATTGAAGATCGAGCCCGGCCGGCGCGTGGCGCTGGTCGGCGCCTTCCCGCCCTACATGCGCGAACTGCGGCGGCGCGGACAACCGTTCAGCGTGCTGGAGATGGACCCGTCTACGCTCAGGCCCGAGGAAATGCCCTTCTATGTCCCGGCCGAACGCGCCCCGGAGGTGGTGCCGCTGGCCGACGTCTTCATCACCACGGGGACGACCTTGATCAACGGCACGCTCGATGGCCTGTTGCGCTTGCTCCGGCCAGGCGCCGAGGCGGCGGTGATCGGGCCGACGGCGACACTCGTTGTCGATCCCTACCGCCCGCGCGGCGTCACTGTGATTGGCGGCACGCGTGTGCGCGCCCCGGACGAACTGCTCGAACTGCTGGCCGAGGGGGGCTCCGGCTATCACTTCTTCGGCAAGACGGTGGAGCGCGTCACCCTGCGTCTGACGCCGGCGCAGTGATGTTGGCGATGGAGGAGTACCTCTGCGGCAGCGGCAAGCCAGGCCAGGAGAAGGCACCGGTGGCGGCGTGGCGCTGGCGGCGACCGCTACTGCAGTGGTCCGGGGTCGGCCTTGCACATGCTGCCCTGCTCGGCATCGTGCTGCAGGTGTCGCCACAGGCAAGGCAGGCGCTGGGTCATGTGATCGAGGCCAGCCTGGTCGTCCCGCGACCGGTGGCCGTGGCGGCCGCGCAGCCGACGGCCGTGCCGGAGCCGACACCGACGCCGCCCATGCCGCCGAAGGAGAGGACGCTGGCGCCAAGAGCACCGCGGCCAGCGACGCCGCGACCGATCGCGGCACCACCCGCCGAGGCGCCGCCGTCCTCCGATGTCGCGTCGGAGCCTGCCACCGAGCCGGCGTCGGCGGTCGTATCGGTGCCCACCGCCGTTCCCGCTGCGCCTCCGCCGCTGGTGCTGCCGGTTTTCAACGCCGACTACCTCGACAACCCAGCGCCGCAGTACCCGCCGATGTCGCGCCGTCTCGGCGAAACGGGTCGTGTCCTGCTGCGCGTGCTCGTTTCGGCCGACGGACATGCCGATGAGGTCGAGGTCGAGACCTCGTCGGGGTTCGAGCGGCTCGATGCCGCAGCGCGCCAGGCGGTCGTCCGCTGGCGCTTCGTTCCTGCACGTCGGGGCGACGAGAGGGTCGCCGCGTGGGTGTTGGTCCCGATCTCCTTTGTCATGTGAGTCCCGCCATGTTCGAAAGCTCCCTGGGTATTGCCCATTTCCTGACGCAGGCCGACACGGCGGCGCGCGTCATCCTCATCGCGATGTTGCTCGCCTCGCTCGCCAGCTGGGGGATCATCGTCGATCGACTGGCCGCGCACTGGTTGCAGCGACGGCGGCAGGCGGTGTTCCTTGCGCGCTTCCGGCGTGTCCGCGCCTTTGAGGAACTGGGCGCGGTCCTCTCCGCAGGTGCGGAGGATGCGTGCGCCCGCTTGGCGCGCCTGGCGATCGAGTCCGCCCGGCATTTCTCGGCGCACGGGGAGGCCGGTGGACGCCAGGAGTTCCTGGTAAGGGCGCTGCGGCAAGGCATCGAGGAGGAGGCGGAACGGCTCGAGCGCGGGCTGACGCTGCTCGCCTCGGTCGGCTCGACCGCGCCCTTCGTTGGCCTGCTCGGCACCGTCTGGGGGATCTATCACGCCTTGATCGCCATCGGCCTGTCCGGGCAGGGCACCCTCGACAAAGTGGCCGGCCCGGTCGGCGAGGCGCTGATCATGACGGCCATCGGCCTTGCCGTGGCGATCCCGGCGGTGCTCGGCTACAACGCGCTCACGCGGCGGAACCGTGTCGTGCTCGGCCGCCTCGATGCGCTCGGCCACGACTTGCTTACGCTGGCGCTTACCGGTGCGCCGCTGCGCCGAGGCGCCGCCGAGGCGTCCGCTCGCATCGCGAGGGCTGCGTGATGGGGCTGGGCACGCTGGGTTCTGGTGGCGGCGGACGCCCGATGGCCGAGATCAACATCATCCCGTTGGTCGACGTGATGCTGGTGCTGCTTGTCGTCTTCATCGTCACCGCGCCGCTGCTCACGCATGCGGTCAAGCTCGAATTGCCGCAGGCGAGCAGCCGCCCCAATGTGGCGCCTGCCGAACACATCGAGATCGCGATTCAGCGCGATGGACAGATGCATTGGAACGGCGAGGCGGTGTCTCGCGCTGAGCTGGAACGGCGCGCGTGGCAGCTTGCCGAGAGGGCGGCGGACACCGAGATCCACCTCAAGGGAGATGCCGCGGTGCCCTATGGGGAGATGGCCTGGACCTTGTCGGCGCTGGCGCGGCGCGGGCTGACGCGCGTCGGGTTCGTCACCGATCCCGGCGGGGCCGTGGCGCCCGATCGCGGGGCAGGCGGTGCCGGGGCGTTTCCATGATGCGCAATGGTCCCAGTCCATGGAGCAGAGCAACTTTCGTGAACCCGCCTGGAAGGAGCAAGGCAATGAAGATCGTTCGAACCAGCCTGCGATGGCCGGCGCCATCCCAATCGGACATGTCCCGCCGGATGCCTGGTCGTGACCGGGAGGGTGCTGGCGCGGTGCGCGACCATACCCTGATGCTGCGGGCGATATCGGGTGTTCTGCGGAACGCCCAGTGTGGCGAACTTCCAGTGTTCGCCTGGACGCTCGGGCTCCCGCAACAGGCCCTGCTGGAAATGGTCGAGCGATGCTTCCCGGAACTCGGTGCGCTGGAGGGGTTGTCAGATATGCAGTATGCGAGCCTCAAGGCGGCGCAGCCACCGTACTTCCAGGCGCTGGTGGCCCTGTTGATGACGCGGCGTACCGCGGGCGTGGATGAACACGTGGCCACGTGGCTTGCACATGCGATCGCGGCGGCATGCCACGGTGAACGCCATTTGTGGGAAGACCTGGACCTTGGCGGACGCGACGACGTGTCGCACCTGCTGGAGCGGTACTTCCACCCTTTGTACCTCGCCAACTCACGAAACCTGCGCTGGAAGCGGTTCTTGTTTGCCGAACTCGGTGCCGTCCTGGGGAGAACGGAGTGCCTGCCTCCCGGGTGCCATCGGTGCGACCAACACCGGGTATGCTTTCCCGAGTCCAAGGCACAAGGGGTGAGCGTACACGATGGAATCGACCAAGAAGAGTATTGAGTTGCAAGGCTCGGTATGGATGACGGTGGGCGGCGAGAATTTTGGCGGTCCCGGCCGGATCGAGCTGCTGGCCAGGATCGCCGAATGCGGTTCGATCACGCAGGCCGCCAAGGCGATCAAGATGAGCTACAAGGCCGCATGGGATGCCATCGACACCATGAACAACCTGGCCGGGGAGCCGCTGGTCGAGCGCCTGGCAGGCGGCAAGGGCGGTGGCGGAACCCGGCTGACTCGCCGGGGCGAGCAACTGGTCGAGAACTTTCGCCTTGTCCAGCGGGAGCATCGGCGCTTTATCGAGCAATTGGCCCAGCAGGCCGATGACATCGCAGATGACTATTTGTTGATCAGGAGGATGAGCATGAAAACCAGTGCCCGGAACCAGTTTCTCGGCAAGGTCACCTTGGTGAAGCCGGGGGCGGTGAACGACGAGATCGAACTGGAGGTGGCCGGTGGCCAGAAGCTGGTCGCCATCGTGACGCACGAAAGCACCGAGAGCCTCGGCCTGCGCGTCGGGGCCGAAGCCTTCGCCTTGGTCAAGTCGTCATCGATCATCCTGGTCATGGATGACGATGGCGCACGCTTCACGGCCCGCAACCGGCTGACAGGAACGATTGCCCGCGTCCAGACCGGTGCAGTGAACACGGAAGTCGTGCTTGACCTGCCAAACGGGGCTTCGGTGGCCGCGATCGTGACCAATGAGAGCAGCGCGGCCCTTGGGCTGGCGGCGGGCAAGACGGCGTCGGCCATCTTCAAGGCGTCGAGCATCATTCTCGGGGTTCCGGCCTAGCTTCGCATGGCTTTCTTGTACTTCGGGGAGCGCCTTGGCTGGCGGCATGCGTACTGCCTTGGCGTGCCCCCTTGCACCGCCATCCCGACGTGGCCTGCGCGGTTTCGGCGAATGCCCCATTTGCGGTTCGCAATCGTTGCGCCGCATCCCGGTTCGGGAGTCACTCGCTGAGCGGATGAGCGACGCCCATGGACCTGCGATGCCTGCGCTGTTTCGTGGCCGTAGCCGAGGAGCTGCATTTCACGCGCGCGGCCGCGCGTCTTCACATCGAACAATCACCGCTGTCGCGCACGATCAGGAAGCTGGAAAGCGACGTCGGCGCCTCGTTGTTCGAGCGCGGTGGGCGGGGTACGCACCTGACTTGGGCCGGACAAGTCTTGTTGCGAGATGCCAGGCGCGTTTTCGCAGTGTTGGAGCAGGCCAGGATCAATGTCAAGGCGGCTGCGACAGGCTACCGAGGCATGCTCCGCATCGCGCTTTCGGACGGTATCGCTCAAACCCGGCTCACGGCGCTGCTGGCCTTGTGCCGTGAAGAGGAGCCCGACGTAGGGATTCGCCTGTTCGAGACGCCGTTCGCTGCGCAAGTGCGCGGTATGCGTGATGACTCGTTCGATGCGGGTTTTGCCCAGTCCGACGAGGCCGGCGAAGGCATCCACTGCGAAACGCTCTGGTCCGATCCGCTTGTGGCTGCCATTCCCAATCGGCATCCATTGCTGGCCTTCAAGCAGATCCCGCTGGAGGAATTGCTGAAGTACCCCCTCGTGATGTACCACCCGGAGGCATGCCATGGCGCGAGCCGGCAAATCAAACGGATCCTGCGTTCCACGGATATCCGGCCGAACATCGCAGAGCGTGCGGTGACGCTGGAGTTGATGTTGACGCTGGTCGCCGCCGGCTACGGACTGGGCTTTGCCACGGCCTCTCAAATCTCGATCTGCCGACACCCGGAGATCGTCACTCGGCCCCTGGCCGATGGGTCGGCCAGGATGACTACGTTCCTGTTGCGTCCGCACCGAGAGCCGTCCGAACCGCTGCAACACTTCATCGACCGGGCCCGACTCTTACGTGACAATTCCTGCCTGCCTGAACAGGCATAGCCGGTGGGCAGTCCCGTGGGGGCTTTTCGCAGGCATCCAGGGGGTCCGCTCAGGCACCTTTTCAGTGGGCTTGAAACAGGGAGCGATACTGTCCGCATTGTTCGTGGTACGTGCAAGTTTCATGGGTTGTACTGCCGGGAGTCATCAACCCATTGGCGATGCGGATGCGTGTCTTTCTGGCCTCGTTTGGATGTGCTCCGACCATCCTGTCCCTCTTGTTGGCGACAGGAGTCGCCACAGCGGCGGATGTTTGGGCCATTACCGTGTCCGGCCGCTCCTTGCGGGGATCTCAGGCAACTGACTGTGTCATCGAACCGGTCCCACCTGCTTGCCGCGAAGAAGAACTTGATGCCGGGTTTCCCGACGATTCGAATTGGGCCGCGGCCCTCGTCCCGCAAGGCCTGAAGCACGGTGGCTCCGAGCTGCAGCGCAGGCTCGGCACAGCGTGCCAGGGCATCGTCGATACCTGGGGACTGGGCATCGCCAAGGTTCCCGCCGTGGTGGTCGATCGACGCTATGTGGTCTACGGCGAGCCCGACGTGCTCCGCGCCGTCGCGCGCATCAACGCCTACCGGAGCACGCAGCCATGAGCCTCCTGCTGGCACGCCGGCGCCTGCGCGCCACCGCCGCCTCGCTGCTGCTGAGCGCGGCCACGTCGACGTTCGCCCTGGACACCGCCACCATCGTCTCGTCGGCGCTGTCCCCCGACTGCCTCGAATACCGCGTGGTCGGAATCTGCTACTGGCTGTACTGCACGCCCTTCGGCTGCTCGGTGCGCACTTCCGTCAAGGTGCGCCACTACGTCCCCGATGCGGTGGTGTCGAGCTACTCGAACACCGGCGAAAACCCGTGGCTGGAAGTCAGGGCGATGAGCATGCCCAACCCGACCGCCAAGGCTGGCGGTGACGGCACGACCAATCACGACAACGAGAACAACCTCGCCAAGTTCAAGAACGCCGATGTCATCGGCCATCCGACCGGGATGGTGTTCAGCCAGTTCGCCAGCGCCTCCGGCTACACCTGCGAAGGCGCTGGCACGGCCTTCATGCCGTATCTGCTGAGCACGCTCGACACGATCGCCTGGCGCTACAACATCCCGGAAGCGTTCTACCCCGAAGCGCTCATCCCCGGCCGGCGCGAAATCGGTACGCGCACCGGCCTGAACCTCTGGGGCAACGTGTATCCCCGCGGTGGCTTCCTGCACCAGACCGACGATCACAAGAGCGGCGCCGTGGTCGCGCAGCGCGCGGGCGACATCGTGACGCGCCGCAACCAGATTCACGTGTACCAGCCACTGCTGGCCAACGCCCGCGACGGGTACTGGCCGGCCGGCGCGTTGATGGAGACCGACGCCTCGACGGGCAAGTGGCAGGAGCTGACGCCCACGCTCTCGAACAGTTGCGTGGTCTTCCCGCACAGCCGCACCCGCGTGCAGGCCCAGCAGGGCGACTACGCCTGGGCCTTGTGGCGGCCGTACTCCTGCTGCCGGCGCCGTGGCCAAGTCTTCCTCGGCAGCGTCGATTTCATGTGAGGAACCCACGATGAACGCCTCCCTCCCTGACTTTCTTCGCCGGGCGAAGTCGCCCCTGCGGGCTACGCTGCTCGTGGCGGCCATCACGCTGGTCGTCGGCGTCGCCTGGGCGCAGACGCGCATCGATCCCAATGGCGTGAACGTCAGCGGCAGCGTGATCGGCGACGACGTGCTCTACAGCATCGGCGGCGGCCGGGCCGTGTCGATGGGTGGTGCCGGCAACATGCAGAGCATCGGCGTCGGCGTCGGCTGGAACAGCAACCTGATCTGCGGCGACATGAGCATCACCACGACGCTGCAGAACCAGCTCAACGGCATCACCAACGGCTTCCAGACGATCATGAGCAACGTGATCCAGAACGCCACCAGCGCAGTGGCCTCGCTGCCGGCGCTGATCATCCAGCGCGCCGACCCGGGCCTGTACAACCTGCTCACCAACGGCATCCTCCAGGCGCGCCTGGATTTCGACCGCTCGAAGATGACCTGCCGGGCCATCGCCAATCGCATGGCGGACATGGCCGGCGGCCAGACCGGCTGGGACCAGCTCGCCGAGGGGATGGCGCTGCGGGATGCGGTCAGCAGCACCGATGCCGTCTCCGCCATCGAGCAGGCCGAGTCCAACAAAGGGAACAACGGCGTGCCCTGGGTCGGCGGCGGCAACGCGGGCGGCTCCGGTCAGAGTTCGATCAAGGTGGTCGGCGATGTGACGCGCGCGGGCTACAACCTGCTCAACGGGCGCAGTGCCACCGATACCTCGTCGATCGCGCGCAGCGCCTGCGGCAACCGCCTGACCTGCCAAACTTGGTCCTCGCCCCAGGCGGCCGCCGACTGGGCGACCCGCGTGTTGGGCGAACGCGAGCAACGCACCTGCGAAAACTGCACGAAGACCCAGACCACGCCTGGCGTCGGGCTGACGCCAATGATCCAGGAAGAGTACGAGACCAAGCTGCAGGCGCTGCAGGAACTGGTGACGGGCGCCCGGCCGACGACGCTGGCCAATCTCGACGCAGCCGGCAGCAGCTCGCTGCCGATCACCCGCGGCGTGATCGAGGCCCTGCGTGACGAACCCGACCAGGACGTGCTGGGCCGGCGCCTCGCGTCCGAGGCTGCGCTGTCCAGCGTGCTGGAGAAGGCCCTGCTGCTGCAACGCACGTTGCTGACCGGCAAGAAGGAGCCGAACGTCGCCGCCAACGAGCTGGCCGTGCGAGCGGTCGAGCAGGAGAACAGCGCGCTGGAGCAGGAGATCAACAACCTCAAGACCGAGCTGGAACTGCGCCGCACGCTGGCCGGCAACTCGGCGATGGCGATCATCCAGCGCCACAGCACCCGCGCGGCCGGTTCGCGTGGCGTCTTCGAGGGCGACACCACACGCGACCGTCTGCGGGAGGTTCAGAAGCCGCGGAGCGGTACGCCATGAGCCGGCTCGCCTGGTTGCGGCTGCCATGGCTGTTCAACCGCCGCGTCGGCGTGGCGCTGCTGTGGACCTTGCTGGTGGCCGCCGCCGCGGTGGCGGTGAACATCGCCGGCATCCACGTGGTCGGCGGCGTCGAGGGCTGGCACCACTGGCTGCAGGTGCACGCCGGCCACTTCTTCGTGTGGCGGCTGTGCCTCTACGGAGCGACGGCTTACGGCTGGTGGTGGATGCGTCGGCGCCTGTTGCGGCGGGAGCCGTCACGCGAGACGCATCAGCGCCTGCTGCGCACGGAGATCGCGGCCGTGATCGCCGTGGTCGCGCTGGAAGCCAGCCAACTGTTGCGGCACGGCTGAGACCGGGAGGCAGGCATGACGCTCTACACCACGGACTACCTGGAGTATTACCTGACCCTGGTGGCCTGGGTGGTCAACAACGGCATCTGGAGCATCCTCGTGGCCAGCGGCGTGTTCGCGCTGCCGTTCGTGGCCATCGTGATCCAGGAATGGCTCAAGGCCCGCAGCGAAGGTGCGGACGAGGGCAACAAGGGCGTGCTGTCGTCGATGCGCATCGAGAACCGGGTGTGGGTGGCGATCGTGGTCATCATGTTCGCCGGCATCCCGTTCATCCCGGTGGATCTCGCCACGATCAGGTTCGACACCACGCGCTCCGCGCAATGCCAGGTCAACGTCCCGCTGCCCAACGACACGGGCTGGTCCAACGTCTACACGGCGCTCAACGACCAGAGCGCGCTGGTGCCGGTGTGGTGGTTCTTCATGCACGCGCTGTCGAAAGCCGTGACGGGTTCCGCGGTGGCGGCGATTCCCTGCGGCACGGACCTGCGTCAGATTCGCATGGATGTGGATGCCACGCGCATCGACGATCCGGTGCTGGCACAGGAGGTCGCCGACTTCACGCACGACTGCTACGGGCCGTCACGCGCCAAGCTGTTCATGAACCGGCCGACGCTCTCCGACGAGCAGATGAACGACGTCACCTGGATCGGGTCGAGTTACTTCCTCGACACGCCCGGCTTCTACGACACCTACCACTCCCGCACGCCTCGCACGGCCTGGCCGTACGACGCGACCCGCGATGCAGGGCTGGCGCAGGTGGACAGCGGCGGCGGCTATCCATCCTGCCGCCAGTGGTGGGCCGATGGCGACCAGGGGCTGCGCAGCCGGCTGCTGGCACAGGTCGCCCCGGACCTGCTGACCCGCATCGGGCGCTGGGCGGGCTTCCTGTCGCAGAGCGAGGTCGATGACTCGGTGATCCGCGCCGTGGTCTCACCGCGACAGCAGAAGATGAACCAGGGCGCCGTCTACACCGACTACGGCGGCCAGATTGACAAGACGCTGCCGAACGTTGTCACGCGCGGCGCGAGCGACCTGGGGCTGACCGTCGGCTCGCTGGGCTTCTTTCCGGCGATGGACGTGGTGCGCCAGGCGCTGCCGATGGTGCTGACCATGCTCAAGATGGCGCTCGTCATCTGCATCCCGCTGGTGCTGCTGATCGGCACCTACGACCTGAAGACGGTAGTGACGGTGAGCTGCGTCCAGTTCGCGCTGTTCTTCGTGGACTTCTGGTTCCAGCTCGCGCGCTGGATCGACAGCACGATCCTGGACGCGCTCTACGGCTGGGGGTTTGGCGCGGACAGGCCGCACACGAACTTTGATCCGCTGATTGGCTTGAACAACGCCTTTGGCGACATGCTGCTCAACTTTGTCATGGCGATGATGTTCATCGTGCTGCCGACGTTTTGGGTGATGGCATTGGCCTGGGCAGGCGTGCGCACGGGAAATATCGTGCAGGGGTTGTCCACCGCCACCTCGGACGCCAAGGGCGCTGGGGGGCGTGGCGCTGGCTTGGCAATGAGCGCCGTATCGAAGAAGTGACCGCCGTTCAGTCGTCGTCGGTCACATGCGGGTCGATGCGCCAGTCGCTCTTGTCATAAAGCCCGAAGCCGTTGGGGCCTTCCCTCCACTCGGGTTGTGGTTCCTCTTGATCCGGGTCGTCGTGCTGTACGAGCCATGCAGCAGTCACCGCAAAGGCAAGCAGCAGGGCCAGCCAGAACGCGAAGTAGAGCAGCGCACCGAGTACGGCGAGCTTGATGATCCAGAGCACGGCCGTGGCCACACCTGCGGGCACGCCGCGCATCACCAACCAGCCGGCGACATACTGCTCGCGGCGCAGGTATCCACGCCAGGCACGGCCAGCCCCCTGGCCCAGCCGGTGGCTCCAGCGCCCGTTGTACGTGTTGGTGGTCATGCTCACATGCCTCGGCTTCAGTGGTGCCTCACCTCGCGGAGCGGCCGGTCGTGGCTTGCCCACCAGCATAGACCGCGATCAGGAGGGCGGGTTGCGGCTGGCAGAGCCGGGTTGGCTCGGGTCGCAGGTCGATTAGATTCTGCACGATAAATCCAACCTTATACTACTTTCCATGCGTGTTCTTGCAGTAGCTCTAGGGGTCGATTGGATTTCGTGTTATTTTTATAACATGGATGGAAATTCTCGGCACCAGGTAATCAAGCGGCTGCAGGCGGGACTCCCCCGCGGGGCGCCGTTCGACCTTGCCACCCTGAGCCAGTTCGGGGTGTCGCCCCAGCTCGCCGCCCACTATGCCGACGGCGGGTGGCTCGTGCGCCTGGCCCATGGCGTCTATGCCTTCCCGAACGATGAGTTCGGGGTCTACGGTGCGCTGAAGTTCCTGCAACAGCGCGTGCCCGGCCTGCACGTCGGCGGCAAGAGCGCCCTGGCCCTGCAGGGGGTGCGGCACAACCTGGGCAGCCGGGAGGCGCTGGTGCTGTGGGGCGACGGTCGCTTCGCGTTGCCGGCCTGGTTCACTTCGCGCTTTCCGGCCCGCTATGTCCACGCCTGCCTGTTCGACTGGCCGGACACGGCGCTGGCCGGTAAGACCCTGACCACGCCGCCTGGCCTGCCCGAGGATCTGCGGGTGGCAGCCCCCGAGCGTGCCGTGCTGGAGCTGCTGTACGAAGCCGGCGTCAAGCAGAGCCTCGAAGAGGCCCGCAACCTCTTCGATGGACTGCGTTCCCCCCGCAAGGACTTGCTCGGGCAACTGCTGTCCTGCTGCGCCAGCGTGAAGGCCGTGCGCCTGTTCCTGACCTGGGCGCGCGAGACCAGCCTCGTGGATGTCGATGCCCTGCTGGAGCAGTACCCGGTTCGCACCGGCAGCAACACGCGCTGGATGAGCCGGCTCGATGACGGCACCTTGCTGAGCCTGAAACCTCATGGATAAGACCTACGCGGACACCGTTCGCCTGCTGCTGGCCGTCGCGCCCGACGTGTTCGCCAACGACATCTTCGCCATGAAGGGCGGCACGGCCATCAACCTCTTCGTGCGGGACATGCCGCGCCTGTCGGTGGACATCGACGTGGTGTACCTCCCGTGGCAGACGCCGCGCGACGAAGCGCTGCAAGCCATCAACCAGGAGCTGGCCGCCATCGCCACGCGCGTTGCGCCACTGGGCGTGCAGACACGCCTGGTTCGCGCCAAGGATCTGGGGGACACTAAGCTGATCGTCGAGAACGACGCCAACCAGGTGAAGATCGAGGTCAACGTCGTGTTCCGCGGCAGCGTGCTGCCCGTCGAGCGGCGGCCGCTGAGCGCCAAGACCAGCGATCTGTTCGGCGTCGAGTTCGAGCTGCCGGTTCTGGCACCGGACGAGCTGTACGCCAGCAAGCTGGTGGCCGCGCTGGATCGGCAGCACCCCCGCGACCTGTTCGACGTGTGGCAGCTCTTTGAGTCGGGCGACATCAGCGACGGCATGGTCGAGTGCTTCGTGGTCTATCTGGCGGGTCACAACCGGCCACCCCACGAAGTGCTGTTCGGCAACGACAAGGACATCGCCGGCGAGTACGAGCGGGCCTTTGTCGGCATGACGGAAGTAGACT
This sequence comes from Thauera sp. AutoDN2, assembly GCF_051280715.1. NCBI lineage: Bacteria > Pseudomonadati > Pseudomonadota > Betaproteobacteria > Rhodocyclales > Zoogloeaceae > Thauera > Thauera sp. AutoDN2. Next base: position 60,150 of record NZ_JBNCAR010000009.1, read on the forward strand.
GCTCCCTGGAGACACTGCTCGACGCTCGCGCCAGGCTGCGGCGCGAGCTGCCACAGCGACTGAGCACCGCGCACAGGCGGTTTCTGAGCGGGCTGGCGCGCGCAGAGCCGGACTGGTCGCTGGTGCAGTGCCAGCATGCCGCGCAACTGCCGGCACTGCGCTGGAAGCTCGCCAATCTCGAAACCTTCCGCAAGCGCCGCCCCGACGACTTCGCAGCGCAATCAGCCGCCCTCGACACCGGCTTGGGCCAGAGCTGACGAACACCCCCGCAGCTTCCGGCTTGCCGGGATTGCCCCATGCCGCATTCATCGTGGCACCCGCGAAGCTGCGGCCCTATACCCAAAGGCTTCCGACAAAGGCCAAAGGCCAAAGGGCTGGGAAGGGGCAAAGGAAGGGCGCCAAGGGGAAAGGCCCTATCCTGAAAAGGCCAAAAGGCGCCCCGAGCAGCCTGTCATCCGGGGTTCGCCATGCTCTCGCTGTTCCAGCGCAAAAGGGTGCCACCCACCGCCGGCACGCCGCCCACCTCCGCCATAGAAACTCCGAAAGGGTCGATGCGGCCGGAGTCGGCCGCATCGCTGCTGGCCACGCCGCGCCGGCAGAAACTACTGGAACACATCTGGCAGCGCACATCGCTCTCGCGCCGGCAGTTCGCCACGCTGTACCTCGCCCCACTGGAGCGCTACGCCGAGCTGGTCCAGCAGTTCCCGGCCTCCGAGAACCACCACCACGCCTATCCGGGCGGCATGCTGGACCACGGCCTGGAGATCGTCGCCTATGCGCTGAAACTGCGGCAGTCATACCTGCTGCCTGCGGGCGTCACGCCGGAGGCACAGGCGGCCCAGGCCGAAGCCTGGACCGCAGGCACAGCCTACGCGGCCCTGCTGCACGACATCGGCAAGATTGCGGTCGATCTGCACGTCGAGCATGCCGACGGCAGCGTCTGGCATCCCTGGCACGGCCCGCTGCGAAAGCCCTACCGCTTCCGTTACCGAAAGGAGCGTGAGTTCCGCCTGCACAGCGCCGCCACCGGGCTGCTCTACACGCGCCTTCTCGATCGGGACATCTTCGACTGGCTCAGCGGCTATCCCGACCTCTGGGCCGCGCTGCTGTACGTGCTGGCCGGCCAGTACGAGCATGCCGGCACGCTCGGCGAGCTGGTCGTGCACGCCGACCAGGCATCGGTCGCCCAGGAACTCGGCGGCGATCCCAGCAAGGCGCTGGCGGCGCCCAAGCATGCGCTGCAACGCAAATTGCTCGACGGCTTGCGCTACCTGCTCAAGGAAGAATTCAAGTTGAACCAGGCCGGCCCGGCGGACGGTTGGCTGACCCAGGACGCCTTGTGGCTGGTGAGCAAGACCGTCTCCGACAAGCTGCGCGCCCATCTGCTGTCGCAGGGCATCGACGGCATCCCGGCGAGCAACACGGCGGTGTTCAACGTGCTGCAGGATCACGGCATCGTGCAACCGACGCCGGATGGCAAGGCGATCTGGAAGGCTACCGTCACCAGCGACGCCGGCTGGTCGCACGCCTTCACCTTCCTGAAACTCTCGCCTGCGATGATCTGGAATGCGGCCGACCGGCCGGCGCCGTTCGCAGGCCGTGTGCAGGTCGAAGAGGAACAAGCGAAGCCGACGCCGCAGGCGCCGGCCGATGGGCCGCACGTGGAAGGCATCGAAGCTGCAACCGCGAGCACGGAGCCGATCGCATCCGCAGGCAAAGACACCGGTGTGGCCGCGCTGCTCGACCTGCTGGGCGATACCGCTCCGCCCACGGCACCGGAGATCCCGGGTTGCCCTGTCGCCGAGCCCGAGCCGACCCCTTTGACCGTGCCCCCGCCGCAGATGAGCCTTGCACCTGCCCAGGACCGCGCGGAGCCCTCCGGGGCGCACTTCATGGTCTGGCTGCGTCAGAGCATCCAGACGCGCAAGCTCATCATCAACGACGCCAAGGCCCTGGTGCATACCGTCGCCGGTACGACCTACCTCGTCAGCCCTGGCGTGTTCCAGCGCTACGCGCAGGAGTACCTTCAAGTCGCAGCGCTGGCCAAGCAGGAGAAGTTGGAGGGGTGGCAGTGGGTACAGAAGCGCTTCGAGAAGTTGGGACAGCACCGCAAGCAGCCGAGCGGGCTGAACATCTGGACCTGCGAAGTCACGGGGCCGCGCAAGTCGCGCCGGCTGCACGGCTTCCTGCTCGCCAGCCCGGATACGCTGTTCCAGGAGGCGCCGCCAGACAACCCATACCTGCGGCTACTCAGCGAGGCCGCAAAGCGCGAAGATTCAGCCCTTGGGGGCAAGGACGACGATCAGGCGTAGGCATGCGACCGCTGTGCGGGCAGGTGTCAATCCGCGGATGGGGCCGACTCTGCCAGCTTGGCTTCGGTCAGAGTCATCAAGTGGGCGGAACTGCATTTCAGCGCACGGGCGATCTTGAGGATGACTGTGAGCGTGGGGACATGCTTGCCGCGTTCGATCTTGCCCATGTGTGACCGCTCGATGCCAGCCATGAAGGCCAGCGTTTCCTGAGCGATGCCCTGGTTGGTTCTTTCTTCCCGCACGGCAGCACCAAACGCGATGGCTGGTTCCGCTTCGTAGGTAGAGGCGCCGGTGGGGCGGCCCCTTTGGATCGAACGCTTTGGCATTGCCAAGAGCGTCGAACACGGTCACGATTTAAACCACGTTAAACTTAACTCATCCAACGGCTTCGAGATCAGTTGCCACGAGTTCACCGCCTGGGGGAGCTGGACGTGGAATCGAGTGACTTCACCGCCGAAATTCGCATGGCCGTCCTCGGCGAATGGGTGCCTCCCCAGCTCGCCGACGTGCTCGCCCTGCAGCGTGCCGAAGAGCCGGAGACCCATGCCGTCCTGGCCGGATGGACAGATCCCGGTCGAGGCGCGGAGCTGCCGGGCGACGGCTTCGACTTCGCCTTGTCTGCGGTTGCCCGGCAGTGGGCTGGCTGGGTATGCGAGCCGCTGTGGCATGACACGCTGGCGGTCGCCGTGGCCAAGCGCTCCCACCTGCTGGCTTACCGTGAAGTGCCGTGCGGGGAAGTGCTCAAGCAGCCCTTGATCTGCTCGCAGTCCACGGCCGATGAACCATGGCGCATGACCGTGCAGCGCGTGTTCGGGAACGCGCTGCAGGAGCGGGAGCAAACGGTGGAGACATTCGATGTGGCGATGACGCTGGTTGCCGCCGGGTACGGGATCGCCATTGCGCCTGCCGCGAGACTGGCGAGCTACCTACGCCGAGGCATTGTCATGCGGCCGCTGGCCGGCGCACCAATGATCGTGATGGCTTACCTGCTCCGCCGCGATGCTTCCTTGTCGGACACCCAGGCAAGATTCGCCCGCCGCGCGCGCTTGGTGTCCTGACGAACGCGCGGGGATCGCGGTTTCGCCACGATCCCGCATTCCTGCTGCTGGGGGCGGATTCCGGTCACTCGCGACCATCGAAACCGATACGGAGCGATCAACGTCGCCGGTTCGTGATCGTTGGTCCGACGGCATGACCAACCGGTTGACCGGAAGTGCACCTGAGCCGCTTAATGATATTTGCAAGATCGAAGTTGGCTTTATGGTCTTCAAGCTGCCAGTCGTTTCTTCCGACTGACCGCCTCGTCCTCGGCCTCAGCTGCCGGCGGCCTCAGCCGAGTTGGGTGACCGGTGTAGTGCAGATTGCCGACGTTGGATTGATCCCAAGGCCGAATGACTTTTCTCCCTCGATGCCGAGCTGAACTGGACAATTGGTTCTACGTCAATGGCCACCTGTGGCCCCGTGGAGCTTCTTCCCTGATACGCATTGTGCGGCGTGCGGCACGTCGTGACTTGCTTCTCTCCCCGGGCCGGTATCTTCCGCCCCAAGAAGATCGCGAGCGCATAATGCAATCCCAACTGGGAGCATTAGGAAAGTAGCTACACAGGCCCAAGGGAGGGGGTAACGATGTCCAAGGTTAGCATCGAGCGCATTGCGAAAATCGTCCGCTTCATACGCAAGCGTGGTTCGGCGTCAATGTCGTTCCTCAAGGAGGAACTAGAAGTCTCAGAGGCCACGCTCAAGCGCGACTTTGACTTTCTTCGAGACCGCCTTGGATGCCCGCTCGAATGGGATAGAACCAAACGCGGATGGGTCATTCGGGACGATCTCGCTGAAGGAGGGAGATTTGAACTGCCTGGCGTTTGGTTCGACTCATCTGAAGTCATCGCACTTCTAACCATGCTTCACCTTGTTGAAGGTGTTCAGCCGGGTCTGCTCGAGGACCATGTCGCTCCTCTCAAGTCGCGGCTTCGCAGCATGCTGGCAGAAGGCACCATGTCAGCGCGCCCTGTCGAGCACAAGCTCCGTCTGATTCACTTCGCGTCGCGCAAGGTCGAGCCCAAGCACTTCCAACAAATTGCTAGCGGATTGCTGGAAGGCAAGCGCTTGCGCTTGGAGTACTGGAACCGAGATCGCATGGAGAACACAAACCGAGTCATTTCGCCGCAGCAACTGGTGCACTATCGAGAAAACTGGATCCTCGACGCTTGGTGTCACAGCAAGAACGCACTCCGTTCATTTGCCCTCGAGGCAATCCAGTCCATCCGAGTGCTTGACGAATGCGCCACCGAGGTCAGCGCCAAGGAGATGCAAGAGCACTTTTGCAGCGGCTACGGCATCTTTGCCGGACCTGCCGCGCACCGAGCACGCTTGAAGTTCACCCCGGAACGCGCCCAATGGGTTGGCAAGGAGACCTGGCACCACGACCAGACGAGTACCTACCTCGAAGATGGCAGCTATGTGCTGGAAGTACCCTACTCAAATGACCAGGAGTTGATCATGGACCTTCTGCGCCACAGCCCAGAGGTGGAGGTGCTCGGACCACCCGAGTTACGGCGCAAATTGCACGCCGTGCTGTGTGCCGCAACAAGAAAAAATTCGCCATCCGCAAGTCACTAGGTCACTAATTGAGCTACTACCGTCGTAATAATGCCTCCCATGTTTGAAATAGGTTCAGGCAAGGAGGGATGAATGAAGGTCAATCTCGCCCATCTTCGTGAGCGTGCCCGTAGTGGCGGTTGGATTAACTTTGCTGTCTTCGACGCACGGTCTTCATCGGGCACGCGCGACGACAACGTCCGGCTTCTCGCGCAACTGACCGCCAGGGCCAGGAGTGCCAATCTTCAAGTCGACCAGTCGGCCCTTGCTTTCATGTCCGGCGGCCGAGTTCAGTTCTTTGGTAGTCCACCGCTGGTGGAGTACCTGTCCAAAAGTGGGGTTCCTGGCTGGACCCACACCATCGAGGCCTAACGCAAAAGGAGTTCCACATGGCCAAGAACGCCCCTATCGGTGACAACGCTCGCCGCGGCGCCGTGCGCAACCGCTCGCAAGTCTTCAATCCCGTCACCCAGACTTGGACCAAGCGAGACACTGGCAATGGTCAGTTCATGGATCAGAAGAAGGACGGCGACCCCTTCAAAGGTGTTCGGAAGGAGCACAAGAAGTGAACCGCTCGACTCACCAGCTAGTCGCAGGCGCTGCAGTCGGCATCTACCTGGCTGACCACGAGAACATGGCTGGCGCCACCACTATCAAACCGCTTCTGGGTAGCGCGGCCGCAGCCTTCTTCACGAATCTACCAGACCTCCTAGAGCCGGCGACCTCCCCGAATCACCGCGCGTTCTTCCATAGTTTGGCTTTCGCTGCGTTGCTTGGCACGTGTTTGCATGAATTGAATCAGTGGCGGCCGCAGACCGACTCTGAGAAGTTCTGGAAGGGTGTCGGCATGCTGGCTGCATCGGCCAACCTGATTCATCTGGCGCTGGACTTCACGACCGCCAAGTCTCTCCCCCTGATTGGACAAGTCTGAGTTATCCCCTTATGCGTCTGCCCGACTAATCGCTCTGCACTTGAGTCCGCCACACACTGATTGGGGCACGACAACTGTCCATCAATTGGTCGAATTCCCCACTCTGGGTTGGAATCGGATTTTTTCAATACCTACGTCACTGAGAACAGACCACAATTTTATGACCTGTGCCTGGCCTCAACTCTCGCCGGGGCAAATATGGCCCAGTGCCTTGCTTAGTCGAGCGATGAGATGGATGAAGCAGTAGCCGTGTTTTCTCGGAATGGGTTGTTTACAACCACTGTGGTGGCGCGTGACATCCACAGCCATGAGCATGCTCGAAAGCTGTGGCCACTCGTTACTCCCTCAGTACCACGCCAATTGGTCACTTGGGTGAAGCCATCGTTTGAAGGTGATAAGTGCAAGCGGCGGTCGCACTTCAGAACGTTGCCCGGTTCAAAGAACCTAGGTGTCGCACAGATTTTCGAGCAAGAAGAAGCAGCACGATTCAAAGCCTCCAAGGAAAGTCTCGAGCACTCCCAAGCAAAGCAAATGGTTTCTGAGGCGCTGCGGCGGAGGTTGGCAAACGGTCGTGCCATGCCGTGGTACTTCAAGGATGAAGCAAGCTCTCAATTCCATCTTCAAGGAAACCTACTGCTCGGTGCGGAAGATGTCCACGTCGAAGAGCGCGTAAAAACTTCCTTTGGCTGCGAGTACAGGTTGGACGTTGCTGTCACCTCGAAGCCCGTTAACAAGAAGCCTATTCTCCTTGGGGGCGTCGAAATCGAGTGGGCCCATCAGTTTGACGGCAGAAAGGCGCTCATCGGAAAAACCCAAGCATTCCCGCTCATCTCTATCGACATTTCCGGAATGAGGCTGGAAGAGATTACACAGGAGTGGGCTGATATGGCGCTGACGGCAACAACCCATTCCAGGGAATCGGGACAGCGTAAAACCTATGTCTACCTGCATGACGTGCTGTACCCCTTGTACGTACAGCTTCCCAGCGATTTGGTAAAAGAAGACCGACATCAATTCTTGGTTTTCGCGCCGGATAAAGAAATTTCACGATTGGAACGTTGGGCTAAGCAACTGCAAGAACTAGTAGGTTTGAAGTCGGGTGTAATGGCAGCCTCGGTCATCAATGCCAAGAGCGAGCAATCCAAGAAGATGCTGGAAAACGCTGGTCAAGTCGTTGGCCCTGGCTGGCAACAGGTCAATTCACAGCGATGCTTGATGCTTACGGTGAAGCGGCCAAATCCGCTAGATGTTCCATCCCATCTGTTCCACTTGTGCATGGCGAATTTGTTCTTGTCCTACACTGACAGTCTGGTCGGGTACAAGTACATGACGGGAATTCTGAACGATGATCCGCAAGAAGATGTGTGGTTCCATCCGAAATGGAATCCAGAAACGAAAGGCGCTGACTACTACCGGATACTTCCCAAGCGATTGGCGGAGCCACGTTCACGGATTGTTAAAGTGCTGGACTCCCTCGGGCAGTTGACCAGCTAAATGGCAGCAGAGCGTGTCTTGTCCTAGGCGGTGCTTTGCAGGGTTTATTGTGTATGCAGGCGCCTGAATTGTGAGTGGTTGATTGATTGATAGCAATACTCAAGTGAAATGCTAAAGCGTAGGCGAAAAGATATCTCGCCCTCCCAACTGATGATATTACGTGCCAAGAAATTGCCTCGCAGCAAAGGGGGTAGTTTGTTGTCTATTGAGAGGCAAAGGACAAAACTCGATTTCGGCTGGGTTCCCTTTTTTACGTTAAGCATCACGGTGTTTACAGCGGTGGTATTTGGGGCAGGCAAGGCTTATCGACAGAATTACTTGGCTTCCTTTGGCTTCGATGACTCAGTAATTCCGTGGCTGTTTCAAGACGTGGTTTACCTTGGAATCACCAAGCAATTACCTATCTTGCTGACGGCTCCGATGGTGGCTATCGGAGCGGTATTTGGATTTGCTGTATTGATCGGGGTGCTGCTTTGGATAGGAGATCGGCTTGCTGCGCGACGAACAATGCCCAGAGGGAACAACAAAGCAGTAACAAAAAACAGTACGGAATCCTTGCTGGATGTGGGTCAGTTTGTGCTGAATTGCTTGGGTTCGGTGTTTTTGTTTGGTTTGCTGGCTCTGTTTTTTGTTGCACGAGCGGAAAATCTTGGAAGTCTCGATGCAAAATCAGAGATTGAAAGTGTGGCTCAAGGAAGTTCAAACAAACCCAAGATGCCTTACGTAACAATTGAGCGGCTAGTCGGTGGGCAAAAGATCATCGAAGCGGGGTATTTGGTAAGTTGTTCTGAGCGCGCCTGTGGCTTGTATTCACCGAATAAGGGGAAGGAAGCGAGTAGATTGGTTTCCTTGGATGGTGTCACCTCCTTCAGCATTACCCAGTGAGAGTGGGCAGTACCGGTGATCGTCACGATGCAAGCGGGCGATTCATAGCGTTAGACGACTTTCCCGAACTGGCTGCGCTATGAGTCGGTAGTTTGCATTCGCTAATTCGAAAAGCTGCGGTTCAGGACGATGCCCTGCTGAGTGACACCTACCCGACACATTCCGGAGCGCGTTGGCAGATTTTCGTAAGCCACTACGTCTCTTGATGGCTGCTGTCGCCGCTAATCATGATCGCCGATCTTCCTGTTCAGATCGCTGGATCGGTTTGTCCAATGAACTGAAATATGTATGTACTAGGCGACCCTGACTCGCGGCGGGGTCCATTCGCTTTCCTTCACGGCCGTGCTCACGGCCATGACGAGCTTGTCGAGATTGCTGGCCGTCACGCCCTCCAGTGCCGAACGCCCCCGCAGCATCGAGCGCGGTTGCAGCAGTGCATGGTAGATCTGCCAAGGGTCTGCACCCCTGGTCAGCTTCAGGACGGACTGGATCAGCTCGTGCTTGAGTGGGTCGAGATGCCAATCCGGCACGCGCTGGCCGCGGTTGCCTACGTTCAACGCCAGCAAGTTGCCCGCCTTGATCTCGTAGCTGATCCACCTGCGGGACTTGCCCGCCATCTTGGCAAACGCCGCGACGGGAAGGTTGTGCGGCGCTTCGAAGACATCGAACAACTCCATCCTCTCGCGCTGAATGTCCGAAGGCACCAGCGGCGCGGCCGATCGAGGGGGCGGAACCGCCGGCAGCCGATGTGCGGCGGCAGAAACCAACGGCATGGCGTCACCCGGCTTCGTCACCAGCAGGATTGGCGAAGCGGCAACCGGCGTGGAGGGTGGGCTTGCGGTTTGCTCACTCGGGAATGCGGGCACGCCTTCCAGATGCACGGTGAGCGGCATGCTGGCCGCCTCGACCTGGTTCTGCTCGAAGAGGTCGAGCCGATCGGCCCAGTCCTGCATCATGCGGCGACGCTGCTCCACGTACTCGGCATGGTTGTAGGTCGCGCTGACCTTGTTGGGATCGACATGCGAGAGCTGTGCATCCACCCAGACCTTCGGGTAGCCGATCTCGTTGAGCGCAGTGGACATCGTGCCGCGGATGCCGTGTCCGGTCAGGCGTTCCTGATAGCCCATGCGCTTGAGCGCACCATTGAGCGTGTTCTCGCTGATGCGCTTCTTCAGGTCGCTGTCGTGCCGGAACAGGTAGTGCTGGGCCGGCTTGAACTCATCGAGCAGGTGCCGGACGATCTCCATGGCCTGAATCGACAGCGGCACGATGTAGGGCGGGATGTCCTTCGGCTGCTGCCGCTTCTTGCGCATATCCACCTGGAGTTGCTTCACGACGTCGGGCGGGATGATCCACAGCCCACGGTCCAGATCGAATTGATCCGGCGTCGCCTGTCGCAGCTCTCCGGTTCGCACGCCAGTCAGCAGCAATAGCCGCAGCCCGAGCTGGGTCTGCCGCCTGCCGCGATAGCTGCGCAGCCGCTGCAACAGCTTCGGCAGCTCGGCCATGCGCAGGAACGGGTTGTGGTTGACGGGTGGCAGCGGCAGCGCCACCACATCGAGATCGGAGGCGGGGTTCTGCTCCAGGCTCGGCACGATCACCAGCGCGTAGCGGAACAGCTGGTTGAACCACGTCCTGACTTTCTCGGCGACGGACAGCGCCCTGCGCTTCTCGATCTTGGCGATCACCTCCAAGAGGTCGGGACGCTTGATCTCATAGACCGACCGCTTGCCCAAGGCGGGCAGCACATCCTTGTCGAAGATGCGCGGAAGGATCGAGAGGGTCGTCTGCCGGCCTTCCTTGAGGCTGAGCCCACGATGCTTGAGCCACTTGCGATACACCGCCTCGAAGGTGTTTTCGTCGGCGAGCCGGACAGCGGTGCGCTTCTGCTTGCGGTGAACGCGAGGGTTGGTGCCTTTGGCCAGCAGGGCGCGCGCTTCGTCGCGCAGGCTGCGGGCCTCGCGAAGCGTCACCTCCGGGTAGGTGCCGAGCGACATCCGCTTCTGCTTGCCCGCCCAGTAGTAGCGGAAGTGCCAAGTCCTGCCCCCTGCAGCCGTGACGGCCAGGGAGAGGCCATCCAAGTCAGGGAGGGTGTATGCCTTGCCAGTTGCCTTGGCCTGTCGAACGGCCAGGTCTGAGAGTGCCATGCTCTTGCTCCTGAACATGAGTCAGGAACCAGATGCTGGTCACGTCGACCTCGCCCCTCCATCAACAATCCGGAATCAGCCGCGCCCGCAAAAATGGACTTGTTTGTGGACTTAAAAGTCCCGGCTGTAGGCGGATCGCAGTGGACCGCGGCAGAACGTCAAAGAGAGGAAAAATCCTTGTGTGGCAACGACTTGCAGACTCTCTTGGACTTCTGCGGAAGTCCGCAGAATGATGCGGTGGAGCGGGTGAAGGGAATCGAACCCTCGTATGCAGCTTGGGAAGCTGCCGTTCTGCCATTGAACTACACCCGCACGCGTTTCGACGCCCTTGCCGAGCGGTATCGCGGAAGCACGGATTGTAGCCGCTGTGCCGGGTGGCTTCAACTTGCGTTTGTCACTTGCGTTTGTCGGCTGCGGATGGTCCCGCAGGCGGCCTTCAACCGGAGAGGCGCTCCATCGCTTCGCGGATGCGTGCTGGTTCGTCCATCTTCAGGATACGCTGGACCTTGGGCGCGAGGTCACCGAGGTCGGCACGCAGGATGATCTGCTTGATCTCGAGGATGTTTCCCGGGTGCATGGAGAAGTTGCGCAGGCCCATGCCGAGCAGCAGCGCCGTGTAGGTCGGATCGCCCGCCATCTCGCCGCATACCGATACCGGGAGGCCGTAGCGTGCGCCGGTGGAGATCGTCATGGCGATGAGCTTGAGCACCGCCGGGTGCAGCGGGTCGTAGAGGTGGACCACCGCGTCGTCCGAGCGGTCGATGGCCAGCGTGTACTGGATCAGGTCGTTGGTGCCGATCGACAGGAAGGACAGACGGCGGATGAACATCCCCAGGGATAGCGCTGCAGCGGGCACCTCGACCATGCCACCGATGCGGATGCCCTCGTCGAACTTGTGCTTCTCGGCGCGTAGCTCGGCCTTGGCCTTTTCGACCAGGGCGAGGCACTGGTCGATCTCCTGCGCGTGCGAGAGCATCGGCACCATGATCTGCAACTGGCCGTGTGCGGAGGCGCGCAGCAGGGCGCGCAACTGCGTGAGGAACATCTTCGGCTCGGCGAGGGAATAGCGCACCGCGCGCAGACCCAGCGCCGGGTTGGGCTCGACACGTGTCTGCCCGCCGTCGAGCGCCTTGTCGGCGCCAACGTCGAAGGTGCGGATGGTGACGAGCTTGTTCGGCAACGCCTTCAGCACCGTGCGGTAGGCCTCGTACTGCTCGTCCTCGTCGGGCAGGCTCTCGCGGCCGATGAAGAGGAACTCGGTACGGTACAGGCCCACGCCATCGGCGTTCGCGGTCTTCAAGGCCGGAAGGTCCTTGGGGCCTTCGATGTTGGCGAGCAGGTTGATCTCCTCGCCATCGAGCGTGGTGGCCCGGGTGTCGCGCAGGCGATTGAGCTTGGAACGCTCGATCTCGAGCTCGCTCTTGCGCAGGCGGTATTCTTCCACCAGTTGCTCGTCGGGTGCGACGATGATGACCCCGCGAGAGCCGTCGACGATGATCAGCTCATCGTCCTCTAGCAGGTCGCGTACATGGTGCAGGCCTACAACGGCGGGAATCTTCAGACTGCGCGCGACGATTGCGGTATGGCTGGTCGGGCCGCCAACGTCGGTGACGAAGCCTGCGATATTGTGGTCGCGAAAGCTGATCGTGTCCGCCGGGGAAAGATCATGGGCGACGACGATGGTGCCCAGTCCGTCGCGGCGCTTGGGCGGCAGGTGTCCCGGGTGGCCGAGCAGCTCTTTCACCAGGCGCTCGACGACCTGGACCACATCGGCCTGGCGTTCGCGCAGGTAAGGGTCCTCGATCTGGCGGAACTGCTCAACGACGTGCTCCATCTGCTGCACCAGCGCCCACTCTGCATTGCAGCGCCGCTCGAGGATCAGCCGCCGTGCGGCTTCGACCAGCATCGGATCGGCGAGCATCATTAGTTGCAGATCGACGAAGGCGCCGACCTCGCTGTGCGTCTGGCCGGAGGTGGTGACCGCCTTCAGGCCTACGAGCTCGCCCTGGACGGTGGCGACGGCTTCGTCCAGGCGCGCGGTTTCCTCATCAAGGTATCTCTCGGCGACGTGGTAGTGGTTGACCTCCAGCAGTGCATGCGAGACCAGATGGACGTGGCCGATTGCGATGCCCTGGGAAACCGCCAGGCCGTGCAGGGTGAAAGGCATGTCACTCCTCTTCGCCGAAACGGTCGGCGATCAGCGCCTGAAGCGCCTGCATGGCCTCGTCAGCCCGTTCGCCGTCGGTGTCGATGGTGATCGTGCTGCCCTTGGCGGCGGCCAGCATCATCACACCCATGATGCTCTTCGCATTGACGCGGCGGCCATTGCGTTCGAGCCATATCTCACAAGGGTATGCGCTCGCGAGCTGGGTCAGCTTGGCTGAGGCGCGTGCATGCAGACCGAGCTTGTTGATGATGGGCGCATCCTCTCGCGGCATTGTGGCGTGTCTCCGTTCGTGTCGCAGGACCGGGCATGCAGCCTATCCCGATCGTCATTGCATTGCAGAGCGCGATTCTAGCGGAGAGCAGTGGTTTCGTGCCGTTGCACCGGGAGGTCGCAGCACTGGCGGAGTGTGTTTGTACAAAATATATGTCAGAAAATGCTACACTTCGCGCCGCTTTCGTAAAGGTGGATGATGGTGTGCCACGAGCCGTTGCATCATCCTTGCGCGACAGCGCTCAAACAACAAGGAGAGCTCATGACGGAAAAGAAGGATCCGATGATCCCGGATGGAGACGTCAATCCGATCGACACCGATTACAAGGTCGGTCAGGACAACATCCTCGTCAACGTGGGCCCATTCGGCCTCGACATCCACAACCGCGTGTTCGCGATCTCCGGCCTGATGGTCGTCGCCTTCGTGGTGCTCACGCTGGCGTTCCAGAATCAGGTCGAGCCGATGTTCACCTCGATGCGGGGCTGGCTCACCTCGAGCCTCGACTGGTTCTTCCTCAGTGCCGGCAACATCTTCGTGCTGGTGTGCCTGGTTCTGGTGGTCTCGCCGCTCGGCAAGGTGCGCCTGGGCGGCACGGAGGCCACGCCCGATTACACTTACCTGGGCTGGTTCTCGATGCTGTTCGCTGCCGGCATGGGGATCGGGCTGATGTTCTTCGGCGTTTCCGAGCCCTTATCGCACTTCGGCAGCGCCTTCGGCGGCACCGCGATGGAGAACGGCGTGCGCACCGACTGGGCGCCGCTCGGCGCCGCGGCGGGCGACGCCGAGGCCGCGACCCGGCTCGGCATGGCGGCGACGATCTACCACTGGGCGCTGCATCCGTGGGCGATCTACGCCATCCTCGCGCTCGGCCTGGCGCTGTTTTCGTTCAACAAGGGCCTGCCGCTGACGGTGCGCTCGGTGTTCTATCCGCTGCTGGGCGAGCGTGTCTGGGGCTGGCCGGGTCACCTCATCGATATCCTCGCCGTGCTGGCCACGCTGTTCGGGCTGGCGACCTCTCTGGGCTATGGTGCGGCACAGGCGAGTTCGGGCCTGAACTTTCTGTTCGACGTGCCGCTCGGCAACACCACGCAGGTCGTGCTGGTGATCGGCATCACGGCGATTGCGCTGTTCTCGGTGGTGGCCGGCCTGGACGCCGGGGTCAAGCGCCTGTCCGAGATCAACATGATCCTGGCCGTGCTGCTGCTGCTGTTCGTGGTCGCGGTGGGGCCGACGCTCGACATCCTCACCGGGTTCTTCGCGAATCTTGGGGCGTATTTCCAGCAGCTGCCGGCGCTGTCCAACCCGGTCGGCCGCGAAGACGCCAACTTCTCGCAGGGCTGGACCGCGTTCTACTGGGCATGGTGGATCTCGTGGTCACCCTTCGTCGGCATGTTCATCGCGCGCGTCTCGCGCGGCCGCACAGTACGCGAGTTCATCATTTCGGTGCTGATCGTGCCCTCGCTGGCCTGCGTGCTGTGGATGACGGTTTTCGGCGAAACCGCGATCCTGCAGTTCGTGCGTGACGGTTACGAGGCGGCGACCAAGGCCGAACTGCCGCTTCAGCTGTTCTCAATGCTCGACGCGCTGCCGCTGGCGCAGATCACGTCCTTCATCGCGATCATTCTGGTGGTGGTGTTCTTCGTGACCTCGTCCGACTCGGGTTCGCTCGTCATCGATGTCATCGCCGCGGGCGGCAAGGTCGATGCGCCCACGCCGCAGCGCGTGTTCTGGTGCGTGTTCGAGGGCCTGGTGGCGATCGCGCTGATCCTTGGCGGTGGGCTCGTGGCGCTGCAGGCGATGGCGGTGTCGACCGGCCTGCCCTTCACCATCGTGCTGCTGATGTCGGCGGTGGCGGTGGTCAAGGGACTCATGTCGGAGCCGCGCGCGCGCTGACGCCTTGGCGCTGATCGCCGGTTTCGCGCCGGCTTCAGGCACACTTCGCGGGCAAGCCCGCTCCTGCGGCGGTGATGCGGTGGGAGCGGGCTTGCCCGCGAAGCGCTTGTAGGAATCGGAACCCAGCATGCAAGTCGAACAACTCGAGATCCTTGATTTCCTGCGCGCTCATCGCCCCTTCGATGAATTGCCTGAAGAGGCGCTGCAGCGCACCGCGGCTGTCATCGACGTGCGCTACTACAAGGCGGGCGAGCGCATCGTGGCGTTCGGCGAGGTGGCCGAATACTGGCATCTGGTGCGCAGCGGTGCGGTAGAGGTGTTCCGGCGCAACGGTACGCTCTACAACCGGCTCACCGAGGGCGGCTACTTCGGCGAGTTCGGTCTGCTGCGCAACGGACGTGTGCGTTTCCCGGTGGTGGCGCTGGAGGATTCGCTGATCTACCTGATCCCGCGCGAGGTGTTCGCCGAGCTCTTCGACCAGTACGAGGCCTTCGCCGACTATGTCGAGGTCGAGGACAAGACCCGCCTGCGCCAGGCCATGTCGCGCAAGGAAGACGCCAACGACCTGCTGTCGGCTACAGTCGAAACCCTGGTGGGGCGTGCGGCGGTGACGCTCGACAGCACGGCGACGGTGCGCGAGGTGGCGCAGCGCATGAGCGAGGAGGGCGTCTCCTCGCTGCTGATCGTGGACGACCACCCCGACGTGCCCGGCCTGCCCCAGCTCTCGGGCATCATCACCGACCGTGACCTGCGCACCCGCCTCGTGGCGCCCGGCCTCGCCTACGACACGCCGGCGACCGAGATCATGTCCTCGGGCGTGGTGTCGGTGAACCACAACCAGCTCGTGTTCGAGGCCATGCTGGTGATGCTGCGACACAACGTGCACCACTTGCCGGTGCTCGACAACCTGCGCCCGGTGGGTGTGGTGGCGCTGTCGGATATCATCCGCTACGAGTCCCGCAACAGCCTGTTCCTGGTCGGCAGCATCTTCCGCCAGCAGTCGCAGGACGAACTCGCCACCCTGGTGCCCGAGGTGCGCGCCTGCTTTGCACGCATGGTCAACGAAGACGCCAGTTCGCACATGATCGGCAGCGCAATGGCGGCGATCGGGCGCAGCTTCAAGCAGCGCCTGCTCGAACTCGCCGAGGCAGAACTCGGCCCGCCGCCGGTGCCATACTGCTTCCTCGCGCTAGGCTCGATGGCGCGCCAGGAGCAACTGCTCGTCACCGACCAGGACAACGCGCTGGTGCTCGACAACCGCTTCGATCCCGCGCAGCACGACACCTACTTCAAGGCGCTCGCCACCTTCGTCAGCGACGGCCTGGCGCGCTGCGGCTACAGTTACTGCACCGGCGGCGTAATGGCGACCAACGACAAGTGGCGACAGCCGCTCAAGGTCTGGGAGCGCACCTTCACCGACTGGATCGAGCGCCCTACACCGGAGTCCCTGCTCCACGCCGGCATCTTCTTCGACCTCGACGGTGTATGGGGCAAGACCGCGTGGGCGAACCGGCTGCGCGAGCTCATCGCGCGCAAGGCGCGCGGCAACTCGCGCTTCCTTGCCTGCATGGCGCGCAACGCGCTGCAGCGCACGCCGCCGCTGGGTTTCTTCAAGGACTTCGTGGTCGAATCCGATGGCCGCCATACTGGCGCGATCAACATCAAGCGCCGCGGCACCGCGCCGCTCGCCGACCTCATCCGCGTGCATGCGCTCGCCATCGGCTCGGATTCGCTGAACTCTTTCGAACGTCTCAAGGATGTCATCGACGCTGCCATCCTGCCGCTCGGTCGCGGGCAGGACCTGTTCGACGCGCTGGAATTCATCTCCATGGTGCGTGCGCGTCACCAGGCCGAGTCGCTGGCCGTGGGTGAAGAGCCGGACAACAGCATCGACCCCGAGAAGCTCTCCGAATTCGAACGCAAGAGCCTGCGCGACGCCTTCCTGATCCTGGGCAACGCACAGAAATACCTCAAGTACCGCTATCAGCCCGGGCGGGCGAACTGAGGGGCGCGCGATGCTGCATCTGGGGGATATCAAGGGCGCCGGGAGTGGCGCGCGCAGCCGCAGGCCCGAGGCGGTCGCGGCGCCGGACTGGCCGGCGCGCTTCGCGGCGCTCGCCGAGGCCGCGCAAGACCCGCGCCTGCGCGCCTTCTACGCCGCCGGCGCGGTGGCTGGCGACACGCCGCTGGCCGAGGTGCCGATGGTGGCGATCGACGTCGAGACCACCGGGCTCGACCCCGCGCGCGACGAGATCGTCAGCATCGGCCTGCTGCCGATGACGCTCAAGTGCATTGCCTCGAGCGCCTCGCGCTACTGGGTGGTGCGTCCGCGCATCGATTTGAACCCGGAGTCGGTGGTCATCCACGCCATCACCCATGCGCAGATCGAGGCGGCGCCGGATTTGGGTGCGGTCATCGACGAACTGCTCGCGGCGCTGGCGGGTCGCGTGGTGGTGGTGCATTGCCGCGACATCGAGCGCAGCTTCCTGGACCGCGCGCTCAAGGCGCGCATCGGCGAGGGCGTGGAGTTTCCAGTCATCGACACCATGGACCTCGAGGCGCGCATTCATCGCGCCGCCCGGCCGGGCTTCTTCGCCCGCCTGTTCGGCAGGAAGCCGGCGCCGGTGTCGATCCGCCTCGCCGACAGCCGCACGCGCTACCACCTGCCGCGCTACCGCGCCCACCATGCGCTGACGGATGCGCTCGCCACCGCCGAGCTGCTGCAGGCGCAGATGGCGCACCGGTTCGCGCCGGAGACGCCGCTGCGCGAGCTGTGGCGCTGAACCGACCTCCGTGAGGGCGGGCAGGCCCGCTCCCACGCTCGCCTTCGGTTCAGTCCAGACCTTGCGAGGAAAGGTATTCCTCGTACGTGCCCCGGTAATCCACGATCTGGTGGTCGAGCTTGATCTCGATAATGCGCGTGGCCAGCGAGCTTACGAACTCGCGGTCGTGCGAGACGAACACCAGCGTGCCGTTGAACTTGTCCAGCCCGGTGTTGAGCGACTCGATCGATTCCATGTCGAGGTGGTTGGTCGGCTCGTCCATCAGCAACACGTTGGGGCGCGACAGCATCAGCTTGCCGAACAGCATGCGGCCCTGTTCGCCACCGGAGATCACCTTGACCGACTTCTTCACCTCGTCGCCCGAGAACAGCAGGCGGCCGAGCGTGCCGCGCAGCAGCGTCTCATTGTCCTCGCCGGTGGCGGCCGCGGTGATGCGCGAGTAGGGCGCGATCCAGTCGGTGAGGCTGATGTCCTCGGCGAAATCGCTCGAGTGGTCCTGCGCGTAGTAGCCGGGTTTGGCCTTCTCTGCCCACTTGATGGTGCCCTTCTGCGGCTGCAGTTCGCCCATCAGCAGCTTGAGCAGCGTGGTCTTGCCGACGCCGTTCTCGCCGATGATGGCGATCTTCTCGCCTGCCTCGATGGCGATCGAGAAGCGGTTGATCAGCGGCTTGTCCATGCCCTCGTAGGCAAAGGAAATGTTGTCCACCTCGCAGGCCAGGCGGTGCAGCTTGTCCTTCTCGTCGTAGTCGAAGCGGATCCACGGGTACTGGCGCGAAGACGGCTTCACGTCCTCGGGCTTGAGCTTGTCGATCAGCTTGAGGCGGCTGGTGGCCTGCTTGGCCTTGGACTTGTTGGCCGAGAAGCGGCGCACGAAGGCCTGCAGCTCCTGGATCTTGTCCTTGGCGCGGGCGTTGGCCGACGACTGGCGCTCGCGCGCCATCGTCGACGCTTCCATGTAGTCGTCGTAGTTGCCCGGGTAGATCGTGATCGTGCCGTAGTCCAGGTCGGCCATGTGGGTGCAGACCTGGTTCAGGAAGTGGCGGTCGTGCGAGATGATGACCATCGTGCAGTCGCGGTTGTTGAGCACGTCCTCGAGCCAGCGGATGGTGTTGATGTCGAGGTTGTTGGTCGGTTCGTCCAGCAGCAGGATGTCGGGGTTGGCGAACAGCGCCTGGGTCAGCAGCACGCGCAGCTTCCAGCCCGGGGCGACCTCGCTCATCGGGCCGTTGTGCAGTTCGGTGGGAATGCCCACGCCGAGCAGCAGTTCGCCGGCGCGCGCCTCGGCGGTGTAGCCGTCGTACTCGCCGACCTTGCCCTCGAGCTCGGCGGCGTGCATGTAGTCGTCCTCGGTGGCGTCCGGGTTGGCGTAGATCGCGTCGCGTTCCTTGATCGCCGCCCACAGCTCCTCGTGGCCCATCATCACCACGTCGAGCACACGCATGTCTTCATAGGCAAACTGGTCCTGGCGCAGGTAGGCCATGCGCTCGTGCGGGTCCTTGGACACGTTGCCTGCGCTGGGGTCGAGGATGCCGCACAGGATCTTCATGAAGGTCGACTTGCCGGCACCGTTGGCACCGATCAGGCCGTAGCGGTTGCCGTCGCCGAACTTGACGGAGACGTTCTCGAACAGGGGCTTGGCCCCGAACTGCTGGGTGATGTTGGCTGCAACGAGCACGGAAAATCCTGTTTTTCAGATAAAACAAAGCCTTGCATTATAGCCGGGAAAAGGCATACGCGTGCGCGTCGCAGCCCTTGCCCGCACGGCAGGCGGGCATGGCGGGGCGATGGAAGGGGGCCCTCAACCGTCGTTGCCGAGCGTGATTTCCTGCGTTCTTGCGGGCAGCAGAATGCGGCCGAGGTCCTCGGCCGGCAGCGGTTTCGAGAACAGGTAGCCCTGCGCTTCGGTGCAGCCGTAGATGCGCAGTTGCGCGAGGGTCTGCTCGTCCTCTACGCCTTCGGCAATCGTGGTGAGCCCCAGGCTGCGGGCCATCTGCACGATTGCGCGCACGATTGCGGCGTCCTCCGGGTCGTGCGCCAGGTTGCGCACGAAGGACTGGTCGATCTTCAGCCGGTCGACGGCGAAGCGCTTGAGGTAGGCGAGGCTGGAGTAGCCCGTGCCGAAATCATCGATGGAGAGCCGGACGCCGAGGTGCTTGAGCCGTCGCACCTTGGCCAGCACCTCATCGGTACCGGTGATCAGGATCGACTCGGTCAGTTCGAGTTCGAGCAGGGCCGGGTCCAGGCCGGAGGTGTTCAGGGCGCCGATTACCGATTGTTCTAGGTCGCCGCGCCGGAACTGAATGGCCGAGAGATTGACCGCCACGGTGAACGGTTCCAGTCCCTCGCGCTGCCAGCGTGCGCACTGCATGCAGGCCTCGTGGAGCACCCAGGCGCCGATCTGCACGATGAGGCCGCTGTCTTCCGCAATCGGGATGAAGCGCGCGGGCGAGATGTTGCCCATCTCGCCGTGGCGCCAGCGCAGCAACGCCTCGGCCCCGGTGTGGCGGCCGCTGGAAATCTCGACCTGCGGCTGGAAGTGGAGGCTGAACTCCCGGCGCTCGAGGGCGCGGTGCAATCCGTTGCGGATCTGCATCTGCTCCAGCGCTTCCCGGGTCATGTCGGGATCGAAGTATCGGTAAGTGTTGCGGCCAGCGTCCTTCGCCTGATACATGGCGAGATCCGCCTTCTGCCGCAGCGCGTCGAACGCCTCTCCGTCCTCCGGGTAGACGGCGACCCCAAGCGAGACGGTGGTCGACAGTTCGTGACCTTCGATCAGGAAGGGCTCGGCGAAGCAGCCGATCAGCTTGGACAGCAGCGGACCGAGATCGCCGACCTCGCCGACTGCGGGCAGCATCAGCAGGAACTCGTCGCCGCCCTGGCGACACAAGGTGTCCGACTGGCGCACGTTCTCCAGCAGCCGGGCGGCCACGCTGCACAGCAGCGCATCACCGACCTGGTGGCCGAGCGAGTCGTTGATGGTCTTGAACTTGTCGAGGTCGATGAAGACCAGCGCGATCCGCGTTCCGGACCGGCTGGCGATTGCCTTCGCCGTCGAGAAATGTTCCTGCACGAGGAGTCGGTTCGGCAGGCCGGTCAGCACGTCGTGGTAGGCGAGGAATTGGACGCGCTCCTCCGCCTTCTTTCGGCCTGTGATGTCGTGGACGATCCAGACGGCACCTGCCCAGGGCCTGCCGGGTTCGAGCGCATGGGCGGTGATTTCCGCCCAGAACATTCCGCCGTCTTGGCGGGCGACGCGGTGGGTGGAACTGAAGCTCCCGCCTTCGGCAAGCACTTCGTCGACCTGTTCGCTGAACGCCTCGAAGTCTTCCTGCGAGGGGCAGAGCGCCGCTGCCGAGCGGCCGGCCAGCTCTCCCGGCGCCAGGCCGTAGATTTCCTCCATGCGCCGGTTGCAGGTGGCGATGTTGCGATTGCGCACGAGTGCGATCCCGACGATCGCGTTGTTGAGGATGGCCTGGTTCTCCGCAAGCAGGGCCGACATGATTTCTTCGCGGTGCTTGCGCTCGGTTACGTCGCGCCCGACCAGGATGCCGAAGCGCTGTCCTTCCACCTGCGCAACGCGGAAGGACAGATCGATCCAGATCGTGCCTTTGGCTTGCTCGAAGCAGGTGATGCCGGTGTGGTTCGGGTAGTCCTGCGTTTTCTTCATGTCGCGACGAAGGATGCGCAGGATTGCCGCTGTGCGGCTCAGGCCGATCTCTTTGAAGGCTCGCCCGATCAACTTCTCGGGCGGCTCGCCGAGCAACTGGGCGAGCGCCAGGTTCGCATCCTCGATCGTGCCGCCGGGGAGCGTCACCATGAGCACGAGGTCCGAAGTCTGATCGAGCAGGGTCCGGAAGCGCTCCAGGCGCGCCATGTTGACCCGGAGTTGCGGGTAATAGCTCTTGCGGAACGAGCGCTCACCCAGTCCGATGATCCGTTCGCGCTGCGCCTGGCGTTCGTCTTCCGGCTCAGATCGCATCGGCGTAGATGGCCTTCAGGTCGTCTTCGCGGGCGATGCGCGGGTTGGTCACGATGCAGGCATCCCGTGCCGCGTGGTACGCGAGCTCGGGGATGTCCGAACTGCTCACTCCGCGCGTGCCCAGCGCACCGGTGATGCCGCAGCGCTGGCGCAGGCCCGCCACCGCATCCAGCACGCGCTGGCCGCGTTCGCGCTCGCCCAGGCCGCGCAGGTCCAGCCCCATCGCCGCGCCGATGCGCGCATAACGGTCGGAGGCTTCCCGGTAGTTGAAGCGGATGACGTGCTCGAGCAGCAGCGCGTTGCATTCACCGTGCGGCAGATCGAGGAATCCGCCCAGGGAGTGGGCCATGGCATGCACTGCGCCCAGGCTGGCGTTGGAGAATGCAAGTCCGGCCTGCAGGCTGCCGAGCATCATGTTCTCGCGTGCGCCCATGTCGTGCGGGGCGCTCACCGCCTTCTCGAGGTTTTCCCAGATCAGCGAGATCGCGGCCAGCGCGTGCACGTCGACCACCGGCGAACTGGCGGTCGACACATAGGCCTCCACCGCGTGGGTCAGGGCATCGAGCCCGGTGCAGGCCGTCAGGTACGGCCCCATGGTGCAGGTCGTCTCCGGGTCGACCAGTGCGACGTCGGGGACCATGGTCTTGCTGATGATGGCGATCTTGTAGCGTGACCGGCGGTTTGAGACGATGCAGAACTGCGAGATGTCGGCCGCCGTACCCGCGGTGGTGGGGATGCAGATCAGGGGCGGGCCGGGCATCGTCACCTGGTCCACGCCCTCGAACTCGAGCACGTGCTGCCCGTTGGAGTGCACGATCCCGATGCCTTTCGCACAGTCGATGACACTTCCGCCGCCGACGGCGATGATGACGTCGCAGCCTTCCTGCGCGTAGAGGGCCGCCCCGGCCATGACCTCGTGGTCCTTCGGGTTGGCCGATATGGCCGAGAACACCACCCAGGAAATGCCGGCCGCCTCGAGGTCTTCCTGCAGCGCATCGAGCCAGCCGGCGGCGATGACCCCGGGGTCGGTGGCGATCAGCACGCGCGCGGCGCGCAGGTTGCTTGCGTAATGCGCAGCCCGGTGGCGTGCGCCGACGCCGAAGATGAATTCCGGTGCGACGAATTTTCGCATCTCGTAGAGGGCCATGCGAAAACCTCCCTGTTTGCGCGCTGCCGTCTTCCGGCAAGGAGTCGCCGGGAGGCCGTTCGCAAGCGCAGGATAGCGCCGCCCATGCGATAAATCACCCATGAATGGCTGCATTGGCGATGCTTATTTCACGCTCCGTTCGCGTTGGAGCCGGCCAGAGCGCGCACATGGACGGAGCGTGCAAGCAAGGTGCTGCACCGGTGCAGGCCTGCAGCGCGCATTCGGGGCGACAGCGGGGGCGGCAGCGGGTTTGCCGCGAGCAGTCTGAAAAGGCCATGATTCACAGGCATACTGCGCGGGCTTCCCGTTCCGGAGTTCCCGTTCGTCATGCGCTTCCTCCACACCGCGGACTGGCATCTGGGCCGCGTCTACCATGGTGTCTCGCTGCTCGAAGACCAGGCCCACGTGCTCCAGGGCTTCATCCGAATAGCACGCGAAACACGTCCTGACGCAATCCTGATCGCCGGCGACGTCTACGACCGATCCGTACCGCCCGCCGAGGCGGTGCGGCTGCTCGACCTCGTACTCTCCGAGCTGATTCTGGGGCTGAAGATTCCGGTAGTCATGATCGCGGGCAACCACGATGGCCCGGACCGCCTCGGATTCGGTGCCGGGCTACTGACGCGGGCCGGACTCACCGTGCGCGGCCCGGTGGAAGCGGAATCGGTGCCCCTGCTGCTGCGTGACGCCCATGGCGAGCTTGCGGTGCATGCCCTGCCCTACGGCGAGCCGGCGCTCGTGCGCAGCGCGCTTGGTGACGAGGGGGTGGTGGACCATCACTCGGCCCTTGCAGCGCAGACGCGGGCAATCCTGCGCGCCCGGCCCGAGGGGCGGCGTGTGGTGCTGGTGGCGCATGCCTTCGTTCTCGGCGGTGCCGAGAGCGAGTCCGAGCGTCCCCTGTCGGTGGGGGGGAGCGGGGCAGTCTGCGCCGGCCTGTTCGAAGGCTTCGACTATGTTGCGCTCGGGCACCTGCACCGGCCACAGCAGGTCGGCGCGCCATGCATCCAGTATTCCGGCTCGCTGTTCAAGTACTCCTTCTCGGAGGCCGGTCACACGAAGTCGGTCAATCTGGTCGAACTCGGCGCCGAGGGCCGCTGCACGGTCGAGCGTATCCCGCTCGTGCCGCGTCGCGACCTGCGCATCGTCGAGGGCGAGCTCGACACCCTGATCGCCGCCGCAGCCGCCGATCCGGGGCGGGACGACTACCTGCTCGCCCGCCTCACCGACCGCGGTGCGCTGCTCGACGCCATGGGCCGGCTGCGCACTGCCTACCCCAACGCGCTCGCCATCGAACGCCCGGCGCTCAGTGGCGACGGCCCGGGGCGCGCCGCGGCGGATCATCGCCAGCTGCGTGTGCAGGATCTCTTCGCCGGTTTCCATCGCGACGTCACCGGTCTCGCCCTCGACACGGCCGAGCATGCAGCGCTCGAGCGCGTCCTCGATAACCTGGAGCGGGAGGCGCGCGCGCAATGAAACCGCTGCGACTCATCATGCAGGCCTTCGGGCCCTTTGCCGGCCGTGAGGAGGTGGACTTCGCCCGCCTGCCAGAGGGTGCGCTGTTCCTGATCTCCGGCCCCACCGGCGCGGGCAAGACCTCCATCCTCGACGGCCTCAGCTACGCCCTCTACGGCGACACCTCGGGGGGCGAGCGCAGTGCGCGCGAAATGCGCAGCCACCACGCCGACGCCGCAGTGGAGACCGAGGTCGAGTTCGACTTCGCGTTGGGTGCGCGCCGCTACCGCGTGCGCCGCGTGCCCGAGCAGGAGCGTGCCGCGCGCCGCGGCGGGGGGCTGGCCAAGGTGCTGGCCAAGGCCGAGCTGTCCCGCCTGGAGGAAGACGGTCACACCTGGACTCCGCTCGCACACAAGACCACCGAAGTCACCGCCCTGGTCGAGGAACTGCTCGGCTTCAAGGCGGAACAGTTCCGCCAGGTCGTCGTGCTGCCCCAGGGCCAGTTCCGCCGTCTGCTCGCGGCGAGTTCGGCCGAGCGTGAGAAGATCCTCGAGACCCTCTTCGCCACCGCTGCCTACAAGCGTGTGCAGGATGCACTCAAGGCCGAGGCTGCCACATTGCGCGAGCGCGGCGAAAAGGCTGCGCTGCAGCGCCGCACCTTGCTCGACCAGGCCGGCGCCGAAACGGCCGAGGCCGTCGCCGCGCAGCAAGCGACCCTGAGCACAACGCTTGCAGGCCTGACCGAAGAGGAAGGCCGCGCGCGCAGCGAGGATGCCGCTGCGCGCCTCGCGCTGCAGCAAGGACAGGCGGTCGAGGCGAGCTTCGCCGAAGCCGCCAGCGCTGCCGCTGCGCTGGAGGTTCTGGAGGCGGGCAAGGCCGAGCTGGACGTGCAGCGCGCGGTGCTGGCGAGTGCGCGCCGGGCGCAGCAGATCGTGCCCGCCGAAAAGGCGCTCGCGAGCGCGCGCCGTGGCGCCGACGAGGCACGCACGCAGGTCGAGCAGGTGGGCCGGGAGGCCGTCGAAGCCGCCCGCTGTCTCGACGCGGCACGGCACGCGTTGCAAGCCGAGGTCGAGCGGGCGTCCGTGCGCGAAGCCGCGCAGCGCGAACTGCTGCGCCTGGAAGGGCTGGCCGAAACGGTCGCACGCGCGGCCGAGGCCGACGCCGAGCTGGCGCGCAGCGATGCAGTGCGCGTTTCTGCGGACAAAGCGCTGGCCGATGCGGCCGCTCGCCACGAAACCCTGCGCCTGCAGCGCAGTGAACTCGTTGCCCGCATCGACACCATGCAGGCGCCGGCCGCAGAGGCGGGCAGCCTTGCGCTGCAGGTGCAGCAGGCTGAGCAGCGCGTCGCGGCGCTTGCTGCGCTGGCGCATGCACGCACACAACTCGCCGGCCGGGCTGCAGCCGAGGCGTGCGCACGGCAGGCTTTTGAGGCCGCCGAAGAGGGGGCACGTGCTGCGCACAGCGCGCTCGAGGCGCTCGACGCCCGCTGGCGCACGGCCCAGGCGGTCGTCCTCGCCCGCCACCTGCATGAGGGCGAACCCTGCCCGGTGTGTGGTAGCGCAACCCATCCCGCGCGCGCGCGCCATGACGGCGAGCTGCCCACCGAGCTGGCCCTGCAGGCGGCAGCCGAACAGGCGCGCGCTGCCGAGCAGGCGCTCGACGCGGCGCGGCGTGCGCTCAACGCCGCAGAACTTGCACGCGCCGGGGCGGCAGCGGCGGTCGACACCCGCGCGGCGGCGCTCGCATCCGACCTGGGTGCAGCGCAGGCGGCACAGGGTGAACAGGCCTCGCCCGATGCCGCGCTCGCCGAACTGCGCCGCCGGCTGGACGCTGCCCAGGCCGCAGCACGCGAGATCACGCCACTGCGCGCGCAACTGAATGAGACCGATGCAGCAATCGCCGCGGTTACCGCTGTCTGTGAGCAGGCCCGCAGCGCTGCGGCCGAAGCTGCGAGCGTGGCGCGCGCCGCGCAGCACGTGGCGCAGGAGCGCCGTGCCGGCGTGCCCGAAGCGCTGCGCTCGCCTGCCGCGCTGCACGCTGCGACCGCCGCCGCGAAGGCTGCGCGCGAGCGGGCCGAGCAGGCGCTTCAGCAGGCTCAGCACGCCCATCATGACGCCGCCAGCCGCGAAGCCGCGCTACGTGCCCGGCATGCCGCCCTGAACGAGGCTGCTCAAGCTGCACGCATGCGCGTGGACGAGGCCACGCAGCAGTTCATGGCAGCGCTGGCCGCCGCCGGTTTTGGCGCCATAACCCCCGATTCGTCCGTCGCCGCGTCCGGTGCCTCCGACCCAGCGCAGGGGCTTGCCGCCGCGGAGTCCGCCTGGCGCGCCGCCCTGCTGCCGCTCGAGCGTATCGACCGCCTTGAGACGTCGTTACGCTCGGCCGATGACCGCCTCGCCGCCGCGCGTGCGCGCGCACAACGCGCCAGCCAAGACATTGCCGGCCGCGTCCGCCCCGAGCTTGCCGTGCTCGAAGCCCGCGCCGCCGCTGCGCGGGAACGGATCGAGTCCGTGCTGGCGCGCATTGGTGACACCCGGGCCGCCTTGCGCACGCTCGATACCCTGCTCTCCCGCCTGGAGGCGCTTGCACGCGAATCCGGCGCGATCGAAGCTGAATACCGTGTCGTGGGCCATCTTGCCGAGGTCGCCAATGGCAACAACGGTTGCAATCTCACCTTCCAGCGCTACGTGCTCGCCGCCCTGCTCGACGACGTGCTGCGCGCCGCTTCCGAGCGTCTCGCCGCAATGAGCCGCGGCCGCTATCGCCTGCAGCGGCGTGAGGAACTCGCCGACGCCCGCCGCGCCGGCGGCCTCGACCTGGAGGTGTTCGACGAATACACCGGTCGCAGTCGCCCCGCGGGCACGTTGTCTGGCGGCGAAGGCTTCATGGCCTCACTCTCGCTCGCGCTTGGGTTGTCCGATGTGGTCCAGGGGTACGCCGGTGGCGTCCAGCTCGATACCCTGTTCATCGACGAAGGCTTCGGCAGCCTCGACCCCGAGGCGCTCGACCTCGCGATGAAGGTGCTCATCGACCTGCAGCAGCGCGGCCGCAGCGTAGGCGTGATCTCGCACGTCGAGGAGATGAAGCAGCAGATCGACGTGGCGATCGAGGTGGTGCAGGGGGTGCGGGGGAGTCACGTTCGCATACGGTCGTGAGTACTCGCCGCCCGTAGCCGTCGTGCTTAGTCCGCAAGGGCTTGAGCGTGATGCCGCAGATGATCCTCGATGAAGCTGGCGATGAAGTAATAGCTGTGGTCGTAGCCCGGCTGCAGGCGCAGTGTGAGCGGGTGGCCGGCGGCAGCAGCAGCGGCTTGCAGGGCCTCGGGCTTGAGTTGATCCGCAAGGAAGCCATCGGCTTCGCCCTGGTCGACCAGCAATGGCAGGCGTTCGGTGGCTTGCGCGATCAGCGCGCACGTGTCCCATTCGCGCCACTGCGCGCGGTCTTCGCCGAGGTAGCGTGAGAAGGCCTTCTCGCCCCAGGGGCAGTTCATCGGATTGACGATCGGCGCGAAGGCCGACACCGAGCGGTAGCGCCCCGGGTTGCGCAGCGCGCAGACCAGTGCGCCGTGGCCGCCCATGGAGTGGCCGCTGATGCCGCGGCGGTCGGAGGCGGGGAAGTTGGCCTCGATCAGCGCTGGCAGTTCATCGACCACGTAGTCGTGCATGCGGTAGTGGCGCGACCACGGCGCTTGAGTGGCGTTCACATAGAAGCCGGCGCCATGGCCGAAATCCCAGGCGCCGTCCGGGTCGCCCGGCACGTCGGCGCCGCGCGGGCTGGTGTCGGGGGCGACGATGATGAGGCCGAGCTCGGCCGCCATGTGCTGCGCGCCCGCCTTCTGCATGAAGTTCTCGTCGGTGCAGGTGAGCCCCGACAGCCAGTAGAGTACCGGCAGACGGACGCCCGGTTGTTCGGCCTGCGGCGGCAGGTAGACCGCGAACACCATGTCGCAGCCGAGCACGTTCGAATGATGGCGGACGCGCTGGTGCCAGCCTCCGAAGCTCTTCTGGGTGCTGAGGATCTCCAGGCTCATCGCCATGTCTCCGGGCAAGGTGGGGTCGGAACGGAGCTCGCGGCCGGGCTCGCCGGGAGCACCACCGTGCGGCTCGCCTGCGGCCGCATCAGAAATGAATCACCGTGCGGATGCTCTTGCCCTCGTGCATCAGGTCAAAGGCCTGATTGATGTCCTCGAGCGGCATGGTGTGGGTGATGAAGGTGTCGAGCGGGATCTCGCCCTTCTGCGCTTTCTGCACGTAGCTCGGCAGTTCGGTGCGGCCCTTGACGCCGCCGAAGGCGCTGCCGCGCCAGACGCGGCCGGTGACGAGCTGGAACGGCCGTGTGCTGATCTCCTGCCCCGCGCCGGCCACGCCGATGATGGTCGATTCGCCCCAGCCCTTGTGGCAGCACTCGAGCGCGGCGCGCATCAGCTTGACGTTGCCCACGCATTCGAAGGAGTAGTCCACGCCGCCGTCGGTCATGTCGACGATCACGTCCTGGATCGGCTTGTCGTGGTCCTTCGGATTGACGAAGTCGGTCGCGCCCAGCTTCTTCGCGATGTCGAACTTGGCCGGGTTGATGTCGACGGCGATGATGCGCCCGGCCCTGGCCATGGTCGCGCCGATGATCGCCGCCAGACCGATGCCGCCCAGGCCGAAGATGGCCACGGTGGCGCCTTCTTCGACCTTGGCGGTGTTGAGCACAGCGCCGATACCCGTGGTGACGCCGCAGCCAAGCAGGCAGACCTTGTCGAGCGGTGCGTCCTTGTCGATCTTGGCGAGCGAGATCTCGGGCACCACGGTGTATTCCGAGAAAGTCGAGGTACCCATGTAGTGGTAGATCGGCTGGCCCTGGTAGGAGAAGCGCGTGGTGCCGTCGGGCATCAGGCCCTTGCCCTGGGTGGCGCGCACTGCCTGGCACAGGTTGGTCTTGCCCGACTTGCAGAACTTGCACTCGCGGCATTCGGCCGTGTACAGCGGGATCACATGATCGCCGACCGCGAGCGAGGTCACGCCTTCGCCCACCGCCTCGACGATGCCGCCGCCTTCATGGCCGAGGATGGCCGGGAACACGCCCTCCGGATCCTCGCCTGACAGGGTGTAGGCGTCGGTGTGGCACACGCCGCTGGCGACGATGCGCACCAGCACTTCGCCCTTTTTCGGCGGCTCGACATCCACCTCTGCGATCTGCAGGGGCTGGTTGGGGCCGAAGGCCACGGCGGCACGCGATTTGATGGTCATGGTGCGGATCCTGGAGGCAAGCGGGCGCACGGCCCGCGACCCTGGAAGTATCCGTACGCGGCTAAATCCGATAAATGGATAATTTCAGATTTCAGTCTTCCTAATTCTGGAATAATCGGCCATCCCCTTTTCCGTCTTGTCAGGAGTACCCAATTCTGAACCGCCTGGAAATGCTGCGCATCTTCTGCACCGCCGCCGAGTCACGCAACTTCAAGGAAGCGGCCACCCGGCTGGGCGTGTCGCCGCAGGCAGTCACGCGCGCGGTGAAGGAGCTGGAGGACCACGTCGGCGAGCTGCTCTTCCACCGCAACACCCGCCACAACCGCATCACCGAATCCGGCGAACAGCTCGCGGCGCGCGCGCGCCACAGCCTGCAGGGCGTGGATGCGGTTTTCCAGCGTGCCGAGCAGGCGCGCGCCAGCGAACTCGCCGGCCTGGTGCGCATCACCGCGCCGCGGGCGCTCGGCCGACACGGACTGATGCGGGTGCTCGCCGAGCTGTGTGCGCAGCATCCGGGGCTGCAGCTCGACCTGCGCTTCTCCGACCAGTTCGCCGACGTGGTCGATGAGCAGATCGATATCGGCATCCGCGTCGGCGTGCTGCGCGACAGCCGCTTCGTCGCGCGCGCGGTGTCGAGCGTGTCCTTCCACATCGTCGCCGCGCCCGAGCTGCTCTCGCGCTGCGGCGCACCGCAGTCGCTGCAGGATCTGGCCGAGCGTCCCACCACCGTCGCCATCGATCCCAACACCGGGCGGCCGTGGGCGTGGTTCCTCGCCGGCGGCCAGCAGTGGCTGCCGCGCACGCCCACCTTCGCCACCGACGACACCGGCGCCGAGGCCGAGGCGGTGCTCGCCGGCGTCGGCTTCGGTCAGCTCACCGCCTACCTCGCCGCGCCGCACCTGCGCGCCGGGCGGCTGGTCGAGGTCCTGCCCGAGCTGGCGCCCGAGCCGTGGAGCCTGTCGGTGTACCGCCCGCAACGCGGCCCGGTGGCGGCGCGGATACGGCTGGTGTTCGACCGGTTGGTGGAGTATTTCGGCGAGGTTGGGCGGTTTCCGTAGGATACCCACCGGACAAGTTCCATGCGCAAACACAGGCTATACTGCAGTCAGGTGTAATACAGGAGATTACTCATGGCTACGACCCCTGTCTCGGTTCGTCTTGATGAACCCCTCAAGGCACGCGTTCGCAGCCTGGCCGATCAGCGCCGCCGCCCGGTGCACTGGTTGATGCGCGAGGCTATCGAGCAGTACGTGACGCGCGAGGAGCAGCGCGAGGCCTTCCGCCAGGAAGCGCTCGACGCCTGGGAGCATTTCCAGAGCACAGGCCTGCATGTGACCGGCGCCGAGGCGGATGCCTGGCTGGCCGAACTCGAGGCCGGTAACGACGTCGAGCCCCCCCGAGCGCATATCTGATGCCTCGCCTGGTCTGGTCGGAACCGGCGCTGGCCAATGTCCAGCGCTTGTATCGATTTCTGGTGACGAAGAACCCTGCCGCAGCCCAACGCGCGGTGAGGGCGATTCGTGAGGGCGTGAACATCCTGGCGGCTCATCCGCAGGTGGGGCGGGTGGTCGAGGATATGGAGGAAGCGTTCCGCGACTGGCCGATACAGTTCGGTGATTCTGGTTATGTGGTTCGCTACCGGTTCGATGGCGACCAGGTCACGATATTGACGGTAAGGCACCAGAGGGAAGCCGGGTTCTAGACGACGGGGTGCACGCGCCGTCCGTCACTCGCCGACCCGGCGACAGCATGCGGGTCGCGTCGGTGGAAGGCGAGGATGGCGCGAGGTCGGCATCTGCGGTCGGTGGTGCAGTCCTTGATTCCTTTGTGAACTGGTCTATAAACTGGTCTATACCAATCGGAGAACGTCATGAACCTTGAAATCGGCTCATACGAGGCCAAGACCAAACTGCCCGAGCTGCTCCGCGGCGTGCAGGCGGGCAAGCGCTACACCATCACCCTACGTGGGGAGCCCATCGCCGACCTGGTGCCGGCTGAAGACGCCAAGCAAGCGGATGCCGCGGCGGCCGTCGACGCGATGCGTCAGTTCATGCGTGCGGCGCCGCCCGTCGAGGGGATCGATCTGAAGGCGCTGATCAACGAGGGGCGGGCATGAGCTTCGTGCTCGATAACTCGGTCGCGATGTGCTGGCTGCTGGCCGATGGCAAGCCTGCCGATGTGGCGTACGCCGAGACCGTGCTCGATGCGCTGCGCGAACAGCAGGCGCTGGTCCCATCGCTGTGGGCGCTCGAGGCCAGCAACGTCATCGCCAGGGCCGAGGCCAAGGGGCTACTCACCGAGGCGCGCTCGCAGGCCTTCGTCGTCCTCCTGCAACGGTTGAACATCGCGACCGATCCCGCCACCGCAGCGCACGCCTTGGGCGACACCCTGCATCTGGCCCGCCGTTACAAGCTATCTGCGTACGATGCGGCGTATCTGGAGCTGGCCCTGCGAACCGGCCTGCCGCTCGCGACCCTGGACGCAGATCTGAAAAAGGCAGCGCAGGCCGCGGGCGTGGAGGCGTTCGCCCCGAATTGACCGGCGGAAAGCTGGCCTCCCCTTGTCTGCGGAATGCGCGCTGCCGGCGCCGTCCCGCCACCCAGCTCAGCCCGCCACCTTCGCCCGCGCCGCGTGCAGCTTCCGGTAGCTGTCGATCAGCCGCTGGTGCCGATCCAGCCCTTCGAGCTTGATGCTCGTCGGCGTCAGGCCGTGGAAGCGCACGCTGCCGTCGACCGACCCCAGCACCGCGCCCATCCGCTCATTGCCGAACATGCGGCGGAAGTTGGCGACGTAATCGTCCAGCTCCAGCTCGTCGTCCAGCACCACCTCCAGCACCACGTTCAGGGCCTGGTAGAACAGCACGCGCTCGACCGTGTTCTCGTTGTATTGCAGCAAGGCCTCGACGCGCTCCTTCGCCTCTTCGAACTGCTGCAGGGCGAGGTGGATCAGCAGCTTCAGTTCCCCAATCGTGAGCTGGCCCCACACCGTGTTCTCGTCGAACTCGATGCCGATCAGCGTGATGATGTCGGTGTAATCGTCGAGCTCGCTCTCTTCCAGGCGTTCGAGCAAGGCCTCCAGGGCGTCGTCGTCGAGGCGGTGCAGATTCAGGATGTCGTCGCGGAAGCGCAGCGCCTTGTTGGTGTTGTCCCAGATCAGGTCGTCGACCGGATAGACCTCGGAATACCCCGGCACCAGGATGCGGCAGGCGATGGCGCCGAGCTGGTCGTGCACCGCCAGGTACGCCTCCTTGCCCATGTCCGCGAGGATGCCGAACAGGGTCGCGGCCTCGTCGGCGTTTGAATTCTCTCCGTGGCCGGAGAAGTCCCACTCGACGAATTCGTGATCGGCGCGCGCGCTGAAGAAGCGCCACGACACCACGCCGCTGGAATCGATGAAGTGCTCGACGTAGTTGTGCGGGTCGGTGACGACGGCGGTCTCGAAGGTGGGCGGCGGCAGGTCGTTCAGGCCCTCGAAGCTGCGCCCTTGCAGCAGTTCGGTCAGGCTGCGCTCGAGCGCCACCTCCATGCTCGGGTGCGCGCCGAACGACACGAACACGCCGCCCGTGCGCGGGTTCATCAGGGTGACGCACATCACCGGATACACCCCGCCCAGCGACGCATCCTTCACCAGCACCGGGAAGCCCTGGCGCTCCAGCTCCTCGATGCCGGCGACGATGCCGGGATACTTCGCCAGCACTTCCGGCGGCACGTCGGGCAGCGCGATCTCGCCTTCGATGATCTCGCGCTTCACCGCGCGCTCGAAGATCTCCGACAGGCACTGCACCTGCGCCTCGGCCAGCGTGTTGCCGGCGCTCATGCCATTGCTGAGGAAGAGGTTGTCGGTGAGGTTGGTCGGGAAATACACCACCGCGCCATCCGACTGGCGCACATAGGGCAGGGCGCAGATGCCGCGCGCGGTGTTGCCCGAGTTGGTGTCGTACAGATGCGAGGCGCGCAACTCGCCCTCGGGGTCGTAGATCGCCCGGCAGTAGTCGTCGAGCAGCCCCGCCGGCAGCGCATCCTTGCGGCCGGGCTTGAACCAGCGCTCGTCCGGGTAATGCACGAAGGGCGCGTTGGCGATGTCCTCGCCCCAGAACTGGTCGTTGTAGAAGTGGTTGAAATTGAGCCGCTCGATGTACTCGCCCAGGGCGGAGGCCAGCGCGCTCTCCTTGCTTGCGCCCTTGCCGTTGGTGAAGCACATCGGCGAATGCGCATCGCGGATGTGCAGCGACCACACGTTGGGCACCAGATTGCGCCACGACGCGATCTCGATCTTGATGCCCAGGTCCGCCAGCACCTTCGACATGTTGGCGATCGTCTGCTCGAGCGGCAGATCCTTGCCGAGGATGTAGGTGTGGGCGTCCGGCGCCGGAGCCAGCGTCAGCAGCGCCTGGGCGTCGGCGTCGAGGTTCTCCACTTCCTCGATCACGAACTCCGGTCCGGTCTGCACCACCTTCTTCACGGTGCAGCGCTCGACCGAGCGCAGGATGCCCTGACGATCCTTGTCGGAGATGTCGGCCGGCAGCTCGACCTGGATCTTGAAGATCTGCTTGTAGCGGTTCTCCGGATCGACGATGTTGTTCTGCGACAGGCGGATGTTGTCGGTGGGGATGTTGCGCGTGTCGCAGTACAGCTTCACGAAGTAGGCCGCGCACAGCGCCGACGACGCCAGGAAGTAATCGAACGGGCCGGGCGCCGAGCCATCGCCCTTGTAGCGGATGGGCTGATCGGCGATGACCGTGAAGTCGTCGAACTTGGCTTCGAGACGAAGCTTGTCGAGGAAGTTGACCTTGATTTCCATGGGGGGCTGAGGCGGCGGGCTGAGTGAAGTGGGCGCGATTATCGCCGGTTTCCCCGGGGGGAGAAGGGCGGTTCCGTGAAGTTCGGGGGCTGAGTGCTGGTGCGGCATCTGCTGCCGCGCTGGACGTTGCAGCGTGCGGCCAACCTGCGCGGATGCAGCGATCGCGTCCGCATGATGCCTGGCGCGTATTGCAAGCGGTCAGCGCCCAGCATAGCGCCTGCGCTACATCGGCGCTTTGCACCGCATGGCGCTTACCGCGTGTCCTCAGTGCCTTGGCCAGTTCCAGATCGCGGGGACATCCCGCGCGTGGTGCAGGACCCGCGCAACGGTGATCCCATCGTCCTCGACGAAATAGAACAGAACGTAGGGCGTCGACGTCGGCCAACTGCGCAGGCCGACTGCCAGTTCGTCCCGAGTCCGGCCCATTTTCGGCTGCAAGAGCAGGTTTCGCGAATCGGCCTGGATCTGATCGAGTAAGCGGTCGGCGGCCTCGATGCTGTCCTCGGCGATGAACAGCCAAGCCTCGAGCAAATCGTTTTCCGCACTGGCGGAATGCCGAACCTTGCTCACGCCGTCGCTACGCCGGTCGCCGAGCTGCCAGAGTCGCCCGGCCGCGTTGCTTGATCTCGTTCATGTCGAGCTCGCGCACCCGGCCCGCCTCGATGTCGGCGACGGCTTGGGCGATGTCGGCTTTCAGGCTGGCCAGGTTCGCCGCCTGGACGCCCTGGTAGGCCTCGAACAAGCGCAATGCTTCGCGGATGACTTCACTCGCAGAGCTGTAGAGGCCAGACTCCACGTGCTGACGAACCCGGTTTTCCAGCTCTGGGGGTAAGGAGACGTTGAGGGACATGGCGTGCTCCAGGTAATGTCAAGTAATGGCATATTTTGCCACTAAACCGACTGCTGTGCGCTTGGAGGCATCTTTCCGCCGCCTCGATGGACCCCACTTTGTTCTCCTGGCGGGTGCGCCCCGCCGCCCCTCACTCAACGATCGGCGTGCCCTTCTGCGACGACACAACGCTGATCCCGTCCGCCAGTGCCAGCAGGCCGCGCTCCTCGCCCGCCAGCGCCGTGGCGCAGCCTCAGCGCATCTCGAACGCCTCGCGCCGGAAGCGCAGCCGCCGTCCCCACAGTCGCGCCAGCCCGGCCTTGAGCTGGTCGCCGAAGCCGCGCGGGCCGCAGAACCAGACTTCTGCGCGCTGGCCATCGGTGCCCGTGGCGGCGAGGCGCTCGGGGGTCAGGTCGTCGCCGGCGCTGCGGTCATGGATGTGCAGGCTCACGCTCGGCAGTTCGGCGCACAGGCTGCGTAGGCGTTCGACGAAGGGGTCGTGCGCTGCGTCGCGGGTGCTGTAGTGCAGCGCCACCGTCGGGGCCGCGGCGGGGTCGGCGCGCAGGGCGTCGAGCCAGGCCAGGAAGGGGGTGACGCCGATGCCGCCGGCGATCCAGATCTGGCGCGCCTTGTGGTCCTGGCGGCCGAGCACGAAGCGGCCGTAAGGGCCTTCGACGGTGACCGCCTGGCCGACCGCGACGCGGCTGGCGAGCTGGCGGGTGTAGTCGCCCAGGGCCTTGATCTGGAAGGTGAGGCTGCGGTCACCGTGGTCGGCGCTGGCGATGGTGAAGGGGTGCGAACCTTCGAAGCGCTCGAAGCCGACGAAGGCGAACTGCCCGGCCTGGTGTCCGCGCCAGGCGCCGTCGAGCCGGCAGACGATCTCGGTGACGTCGGGGCTGGGCGAGGACACCGCGGTGACCACGCCTCGCACCTTGCGGTCATGGCCGATGCGGCCCGTCAGCGCGATGAGCGAGGACACGGTGCCGCCAGCCAGCAGCAGCGCCAGCAGCATGCCCACCGGCTGCGTCCAGTAGTCGGGCGGGGCCAGCACGGCAGAGTGGAAGGCGAGCAGCAGGTAAAACACCGGCATCGCGCGGTGCAGGTGGCGCCAGAACTTGTAGGGGAAGCGCTTCCACAGGCTGAGCACGACCATCGCCAGCACCAGGTAGATGGCGAACTCGCCGAGCTCCTCGCCGGCGTCGCGCAGGGTTTCGTAGAGGCCGCCGAATTCGTCGTGCGCGGGCTTCCCGGCCTTGCCGTAGAGCGACTTGATGACGTCGTCCGACATCTCGATCAGCCAGTGCAGCGCCGCGAACACCGCGGCGAGGATGCCGGCCCACTTGTGCAGGCGGAAGATGCGGTCCATGCCGCCGAGCGGGCGCTCGAGCACGGTGGGGCGGGTGGCGAGCACCATCGCCAGCGACATCAGGCCGATGGCAAGCAGACCGCTGAGGTAGAGCCCTTGCTCGCGGATCAGCCAGGGCAGGGAAGCGGTGCCGCCGTCGAGGGCGGCGGCGTTGAGGCCCCAGGCCGCGGCGATCAGGGCGACGAAGGCGGTGAGCGCAGGCAGGGTGGGGAGGGCGGGGATCATGGCGTGGGCTCCCGGCGGTGGCGGGTGGAAGGCGAGGGTGGAGGGTATGAGGCGGCAGGCGGAAAGCGGGCGCTGGAAAGATGGGGACCGAAAGGCGGCAAGCGCGTGTCGGGCGGGCACGCGGCAAAAAGGGCCGGCAGTCGTGCCGGCCTCCCCGCGCGGTGCTTACTTGCTGCGCTTGACCTCGGTCTTGAGGATGTCGCCGCTGAGCGGATCGATGTCCAGCTCCACGCGCTGTCCTTGCGGGTCGGTGGCCTTCACCTCGTATTTGTTCTTCTCGCGTTCGATCTCGCGGAAGTCGGTGTAGCCGGCCGCTTCGAGCTTGTCGAGCACGTCCTTGATACTCATCCAGCTGGACTGGGCGGCGGGCGCTACTGCGGTAGCCGAGGCGGCGGGGACTGTGTTCTGGGCGAACGCGGGGGCGATGGTGGCGCCGGCGCCGATGAGTCCGCCGGTGAGGGCCAGGGTGGCGATGAGGGTGGTTGCACGCATGATGGCATCTCCTTGGTTGGGTAGTCGGTCCTGTTTCGACCGTGATGCCATGCTGCGCCCCGCCGCCTGAATCGATGCTGAAGGCGCCGTTCATCGCGCGTTCATCTCTGCAGCGACGGAAAACGGGAGGATTGTGGCGGTGGCGGTGGCGGCTGTCGCAGCCGCACTGGTTTCAGTCTGGCAGGCGTCGGTAGCGCCCCAGGCGCACATCCACCGTCATCGTCAGCGCAGTGAGCGCCGCGGCGCGGGCGCGGCCTTCTGCGGTGGCGCGGTAGAGGTGGGGCGTCATCGCCAGCAGGTCGGCGATGGGTGAGGCGCCGTCGACATGGATCTGGAAGCGCAGGGTGTCGGTGCCGAGGGGCTCGAAGCCAGGCGGCATCTGGCGTGCGGCGGGGCGTTCGGGCTTGAGCGTGGGGTAGATGACCTCGCGCAGTTCGCGCAGGTGATCGGGGCCGGCGTCGACCTGCAGCAGCTCGCCGCCGCGGCGCAGGACGCGGGCGAATTCCGTGTAGACCGGGAAGCCGAACATGCACAGCACGCGATCGAGCGTGGCGGGCAGCACCGGCAGGCCGGCGTTGCTGCCGACTACCCAGGTCGTGTGCGGGTCACGCTTGGCGGCGGCTTGTACCGCCCACTTCGAGATGTCCAGCCCGAGCAGGGCGAGTGGCAGCGTGTCGCCCGCGGCGGCGAGCTGCCGGAGGTAGTAGCCCTCGCCGCAGCCGGCGTCGAGACAGGTGAGGGTGCGGCCGGGCACGGCGTCGGCGAGCACGGCTTGCGCCACCGCATCGGCGATGGGCTTGTAATGTCCGGCCTCGAGAAAGCGCCGGCGTGCGGCGACCATCTCCTTGCTGTCGCCGGGGTCGCGCGAGCGCTTGTTCTGCACCGGCAGCAGGTTCACATAGCCCTGGGCGGCGAGGTCGAAGCAGTGCCCGCCCGGACAGCGCAGGCTGCCGCCCTGGCGCTGCAACGGCGCGCCGTCCAGCGGGCAGGCGAGGGCGGTGAAGGGTTTTGCGGGCATGGAGGCGTGAGGTGTGAAGGGGATCGGCCGACGGGCGGAGCGCGCATGATAGGCGAGGTGCAGGCGATTGTTTTGGCGGGCCTGCAATGCTGCGGACCTTGTTCGACACGCAGGTCTCGGGGGCAGGGCGGGCAAGCGCAAATGCAACCTCGACCCCTGTGTGCGTGTCGAACCGCACGTTGCGGACCTGGATGGGTTCGATGCTGGCGCGCCTCATACGCCAGCAGGACAATACAAAAAAACTCAGGAACCTGATGGATACCCTTACCCATGCACTCTCCGGTGCCCTCGTCGGCCGTGTGTTTGCCGAGCGTCGTGCCGGTGCGGCCGCGGCCGCACCGGCTGCAGGTCGGGTGCAGCCGCCGGTCTGGCAGATGGTCGCCGCCGGCACCATCGCCGCGATCTTTCCCGATCTCGACTTCGTGCTCGGCTGGGTCTCCGAGCTCACCTACCTGCGCGGCCACCGCGGCGTCACGCACTCGCTGCTCCTGCTGCCGCTGTGGGGCCTGCTGATCGCCTGGCCGCTGGCGCGCTTCTGGCAGCGCGGTGGGCGGGTGGCGGCGGGCTGGCGCAGCTTCTACCCGGTGGTGTGCGCGGCGATCTTCGTGCACATCCTCGGTGACCTGATCACCCAGTTCGGCACCATGATCCTGGCGCCGTTCTCCGACCAGCGCTTCGGCTGGGGCACGACCTTCATCATCGACCTGCCCTTCACCGGCATCCTCCTCGGCGGCCTGCTCGCCAGCGCGCTGTGGCGCAACAGCCGCGTGCCGGCGACGGCGGCGCTGGTGCTGCTCGTCGGTTGGGTCGGCGTGCACGCCATGGGCCGCGCCGAGGCGATCGACGCCGCGCGCGCCTACGCCGCGGCCAAGGGCATCGCGGCGGTCGAGGTCGACGCCGCGCCGCGTCCGGCCTCGCCCTTCAACTGGACCGCGATCGTGTTCGACGGCGAGCGCTACCACTACGCCCACATCAACACCCGGCGCAGCGAACCGCTCGTTGCCACCGACGACGACAACTTCATCCGCCGCTTCTCCGCCCCCTACCTGCCGGTGGCGATGGCACAGTGGGAGGTGCGAGAGCGCTTCGGCAACGGCAGCATGCGCGCGCTCGCCGAGCAGGTGTGGAACGCGGAGGACTTTGCCTTCTACCGCTGGTTCGCGATGTTCCCGGTGCTGGACCATGCCGGCGAGGAAGGGGACGGCAGCGTGTGCGCCAGCTTCAAGGATCTGCGCTTTGTTACCCCGGGACGCGGCCGCGAGCCTTTCGTCTATGGTCTGTGCAACATGGCCGGAGGCTGGCGGCTGTTCGAGCGCGAGGCCGACGGCTTGCGCTGGATCGACGTACGATGAGCAGCATGAACGGGCAGATGAAGAATCCGGGGAACGACCCTGCGCCCCCGCCGCCGGACCCGGGCGAAGCCTCCGAGCAAGGGACGCCGCATGCCGCGGCGCCTGCACGCAAGCGCCCGCGCTGGCGGCGCTGGGCCGTGGAGATTGC
The DNA here is from genome assembly GCF_051280715.1 of Thauera sp. AutoDN2. Classification (NCBI taxonomy): domain Bacteria; kingdom Pseudomonadati; phylum Pseudomonadota; class Betaproteobacteria; order Rhodocyclales; family Zoogloeaceae; genus Thauera; species Thauera sp. AutoDN2. Next base: position 99,673 of record NZ_JBNCAR010000009.1, read on the forward strand.
GATTTTCGTGGGGATCTTCTTCGCCATTCAGGCATGGATGGCGCGCGACGTGCCGGGCGGCGCTGCGCCGGCGTTCGCTGCGCCCGGTACGGATGGCAGCGAGCTGAGCCTTGCCGCCTGGCGGGCCGCGCATCCCGGCAAGTCGGTCGGGGTGTATTTCTGGGCCGACTGGTGCCCGATCTGCACCGCGCAGCAGGGTACGATCGACGCCGTGCAGGCGGACTACCCCGTGCTTACGGTGGCGATGCAGTCCGGCGATGCTGCGGCGGTGGCGGGGGTGCTTGCCGAGCGCGGTTTGGACTGGGCTACGGCGATCGACTCAGATGGCGGCATCGCCCGGGGATACGGCCTGCGCGGCGTGCCGGCCTTCGTCACCGTTGATCCGGCGGGCGAGATCCGCTCGGTGTCGCTCGGTTACACCACCGGCTGGGGCTTGCGTGTGCGGTTGTGGTGGGCAGGTTTGAGTTCTTGAGGAGCAGCAAATGGGCGCACCCGGACTGATCACCGCTTTCACCGCCGGCGCAGCCACGCTCGCGGGCGGACGGGCGTTGGTGCATTGGGGAATCCGCAAGGGCCTGGCCGCGCCGCGGGTGCCGCATCACATGGATCCCAGCGCGCTCGGGCTGGGGTTCGAGACGCTGCGCATCGGTACCGAAAACGGCAAGTCGCTGCATGCGTGGTTCATTCCCGCACCGGTGCGCGTAGGGGTTGCCGATGCGGATGCTGCGAGCGCCGCCGCTGCGGCTGAAAGGGAAGCGGACGTTTCGCCCGCGGCTGCGCCGGCGGTGGTGGTGATGCACGGCTGGGGCGGCAACGCCGCACTGATGCTGTCGCTCGCCCGCCCGCTGCACGCGGCCGGTTACGCCACGCTGTTCGTGGATGCGCGCTGCCATGGCGCGAGCGACGACGACACGTTCGCTTCGCTGCCGCGCTTTGCAGAGGACACGGAGCACGCGTTCGCCTGGCTGGCGGCGCAGCCGGGGGTGGATGCTGCGCGCATCGCGCTGCTCGGTCATTCGGTGGGTGCAGGCGCGGTGTTGTTCGCGGCCACCCGTACGCCGCAAGTGGCAGCGGTCGTGAGCGTGGCGGCCTTCTCGCATCCGGCGGCGATGATGCGGCGCTGGCTGGCGGCCAAGCGCATCCCCGAGAGGCCGGTCGGGCGCTACATCCTTGACTATGTGCAGAAGACCATCGGCCACCGCTTCGACGACATCGCTCCGCTGAGTACCATCGGCCGTATTCACCGCCCGGTGCTGCTGGTGCATGGCGAGGACGACGAGGTGGTGCCGATCGAGGAGGCACACCAGATTTTTGCCGTGCGCGGCGACACGCCGGCGGAGATGATGAGCGTGTCGGGCGATCACGAATCCTTTGCCGATCTGGAACATCACATGGGGCGGTTGATTGCGTTCCTGCGCCGAACGCTCTGATCTTGCAGGAGAAGCACGGGATCCCGTGGGGCCAAACGCCCGCATTCGCGCCCGTCGATTCGTTCACCCGGCGGACCGGCGCTGGAATTTGCGCTGGCCCGCAGGCTTCCCGGTTTGTAGAATCGGTCTTCCCCTGCGCAGCGCTCGCCGCCGCGTCCCCCGCGTCAAAACCAAGAAAACGGAGACGTCTCATGCAAAAACGCCGCTTCACCGCCCTCATCGCCGGTCTCGCCGCTTCGGCCGCACTCGGCCTGTCGATGCCCGCCTCGGCACAGCAGTACAAGGACGAATACAAGCTCTCCACCGTGCTCGGCGAGGCCTTCCCCTGGGGCTGGGGCGCCAAGCGCTGGGCCGACCTGGTGGCCGAGAAGACCGAAGGCCGCATCAAGATCAAGGTCTATCCGGGCACCTCGCTGGTGTCGGGCGACCAGACCAAGGAATTCACCGCGCTGCGCCAGGGCATCATCGACATGGCCGTGGGTTCGACCATCAACTGGTCGCCGCAGGTCAAGGAGCTGAACCTGTTCGCGCTGCCCTTCCTGATGCCCGACCACAAGGCGATCGACGCGCTCACGCAAGGCCGCGTCGGCACCAAGATGTTCGAGATCCTCGCCGAGCGTGACGTGGTGCCGCTGGCCTGGGGCGAGAACGGTTTCCGCGAGGTCTCCAACTCGAAGAAGCCGATCCGCACCCCGGACGACGTCAAGGGCATGAAGATGCGCGTGGTCGGCTCGCCGCTGTTCCTCGCTACCTTCAACGCGCTCGGCGCCAACCCGACGCAGATGAGCTGGGCCGACGCCCAGCCGGCAATGGCGACCGGCGCGGTCGACGGCCAGGAGAACCCGCTGGCCGTGTTCAACGCCGCCAAGCTGCACACCGTCGGCCAGAAGAATCTGACGCTGTGGGGCTACGTTGCCGACCCGCTGATCTTTGTCGTGAACAAGAACGTGTGGAATTCCTGGTCCGAGGCCGACCGCAAGGCGGTGTCCGAAGCCGCCCAGCAAGCCGCGAAGGAAGAGATCGCCCGCGCCCGCGCCGGCATTTCGGCGGGTGACGATGCGTTGCTGAAGGAGATCGAGGCCAACGGCGTGGCCGTCGTGCGCCTCTCCGACGCCGAGCGCGATGCCTTCCGCAAGGCCACGGCCGGCGTGTACAAGGAATGGGCCGAGAAGATCGGTTCGGACCTGGTCAAGCAGGCTGAGGAAGACATCGCCAAGCGTTGATTGCCCTCGTTCTGCCCGCCGGGGACGCGGCGGGCATTCCTTCTGCAGGCTGTGGAACTCGCTTCGCTCAGACAGTCCTCGCCTGCGCCAGGAATGCCCACCGCGTCCCCGACTACATGGGTGCGGGTGATTCCGCCTTGCGCCCCGCTTGCTCCCCGACCGGATCCGGACGGGGCTATCTCCTGAATCACTGGCACTCTCGATGAGCACCGAATCGCAGCACGAAGACGCGAGCCCTGCGCCCTATACCGTCGAACAGATCCTTTCCGGCATCGCCATGGGCCTGATCGTGCTGATCACCTTCGGCAACGTGCTGGCGCGCTACTTCACCTCGCAGTCCTTCGCCGCGACCGAGGAGTTCTCGATTGCGCTGCTGATCGTGCTGTCTTTCCTCGGCTCTTCGGCGGCGTTTGCCTTTGACCGCCACATCCGGGTCGATTTTTTCGTACGCAAGCTCCCATCGGCCTGGCACACGGCGGCGGGCTGGCTTTCGTTTGCCGTCACTGCGAGCCTGTTCGCCTTCATTGCGTTCTATGCCGGCAAGCTCACCTGGGATCAGTACCGCTTCGAGGAGACCTCGCCCGCGCTCGGCGTGCCGCAGTGGTGGTACACGGTGTGGATGCCGGTTCTGGCCGTCGCGCTGGTGCTGCGTCTGGTGCTGACCCGCATGCGGAAGCGCTCGTCTCCGCGGGAGAGTGGGGTGCATGGTGGTGGAAGGGGCGTCCAGTGATCGGCACCGTTCTCATCGGCTTGTTCTTGCTCGCGCTGGTCGCGGGTATGCCGCTGGCCACCGGTCTGGGTGTGGCGAGCATCGCAGTGCTGGCGATGGCCGGCTTCGACCAGCTTGCGGTGCCCACCAACATTTACGCGGGCATCGCCAAGTACCCGCTGCTGGCGATCCCGATGTTCATCCTCGCCGGCATGATCTTCGAGCGTTCCGGGGTGGCGGTGCGGCTGGTGCGCTTCGTCACCGCGATGGTCGGCGAATGGACCGGCTCGCTGGCGGTGGTCGCGGTGCTGGTGTCGATGCTGCTCGGCGGCATCTCCGGCTCTGGCCCGGCCGATGCGGCCGCGGTGGCGGCGGTGATGCTGCCGTCGATGATTGCGCGTGGCTATCCAAAAGGTTTCTCCGCTGGCCTGATCGCCGCCTCGGGTTCGACCGCGATCGTCATCCCGCCCTCGGTGGCCTTCATCGTCTACAGCGTGATGGTGCCGGCGGCGACCGTGCCGGCGCTGTTCGCCGCCGGCCTGTTCCCGGGCATGATTGCCGCGCTCTGCCTGCTGGTGCCGGCCGTCATCATCAGCCGCAAGCACGGCTTTGGCCGCGATTACAAGGCCGAGCGCCCGCCGCTGGGCAAGAGCTTCATCGATGCGATCTGGGGCTTGCTCGCGCCGGTGATCATCTTGGGTGGCCTGCGCACCGGCATCTTCACGCCCACCGAGGCAGCGGTAGTGGCCGTGGCCTATGGCATCTTCGTCGGCATGGTCGTCTACCGCAGCATCAGCCTCAAGGGCCTGTTCCGCATCCTGGTCGAGGCGGGCGAGCTGTCGGCGGTGGTGCTGATGATCATCGGCGTCGCGTCGGTGTTTGCCTGGGCGGGTAACACGCTGGGTATCTTCGACGCTGCGGCCAAGGCGCTGGTGGGACTGCATTCCAGCGAATGGCTGATGCTGCTGTCGATCAACCTGCTGCTGCTCGTCGCCGGCATGTTCCTCGACGCGATCTCGATCTTCCTGATCCTGCTGCCCTTGCTGGTGCCGATCGCGGTGGCGATGGGCTGGGACCTGGTGTGGTTCGGCGTGATGATGACGATCAACCTCGCCATCGGTCAGTTCACGCCGCCGATGGCGATCTCGCTGATGATCACCTCTCGCATCGCCGGCATCGGCATGGAGGAGACCTTCAGGTGGGTTGTCTGGCTGGTGCTGGCGATGGCCGCCGGGCTGGCGCTGATGATCGTGTTTCCGCAACTCGCGCTGTGGCTGCCGGGACGGCTGGGTTACCTCTAGGGCGGATCCTTCGGGCCAGCGGCGGGCCGCTCAGCCCGGCTGGTCGAGCAGATCGTTGATGGCGATCTGGATGCGTCGCGCGACGCGCTCGTGGTCGAGGGCAGGGTTGCGGATGGTGCGCAGCAGCAGACCCTCGAACAGACTCGCGAGTACTTCCACCATGTCTTCGATCGCCTTGGGTGGGTCGTCGTGCCCGGTGGCACGGCGGATCACGCCGATCGTGGTCGCGAGCTCGCGTCGACAGGCAGCGTCTGCTTCGCGCACGATCTGCGCAACCCGTGGGTTGCGCGCCGCTTCGGCGACGATCTCGAGCTTCAGTGCGGCACTCACCGGGTCGAGCTGATCGAAGACGCCTTCGGCAGCGCGCTCGATCAGGGCTGCGCGCACATTGCATGCAGCGCGCAGTTCGGCGGTCAGCGTGAGCAGGCCCTCGAGATCCTGTGCCACGATCGCGGCGATGATGGCTTCCTTGTTTTCGAAGTAATGATAGATGTGCCCCGGACTCATGCCCGCGGTCTTCGAGATCTGCGCGATGCTGGCGCCATGAAAGCCGTGCTCGCGAAAGCACTGCGCCGCGGCGTTGAGGATCTGCTGGCGGCGCGCGGCGGCGCGCGAGGCTTCGTGCTCGTGCTGCTGAGGTGTCTGTTCCGTGGTCTGCATGTCTTGCTGGCGGCGCGCGCGGGCCTGTTGTGGATCGGCCTGCGCATGGGAAGCTCACTGAAATTCTTGCGGTGCAACAAACCATAACATAGAATGAGCGTTCGATCTAGAACGAGCATTCTAAATCTACCCGATCCTAGGCTGCAGCCAACACCTTTCAGTGGGCCGCAGTCTTTCGCGTTCACGAGGCTCAAATGAAGACCAACTCCCGTTCCCTGATCCGATCCGCAGTCGCGGTGGCCGCGAGTGCCCTGTTCCTTGCTGCCTGCAGCGGCGGCAAGGAACAGGGCGCCGCGCCGGGTGCCGGGGCGCAGCAGCAGGCGCCAGCGGTCACCGTGATGACCGTCGCGACCGCTGCGGTGCCCATGGTGACCGAGCTGCCCGGCCGCACCACGCCGTACCTGATCGCCGAGCTGCGCCCGCAGGTCACCGGCATCCTTACCGAGCGCGCCTTCAAGGAAGGTAGCGAGGTCGAGGCTGGGCAGGTGCTCTACCGGATTGACCCGGCGCTGTACCAGGCCGCGCTGGACAGTGCGAAGGCGAATCTCGCGCGCGCCGAGGCCAATGCCCAAGCGGCGAGCATCAAGGCCCAGCGCCATGCCGGCCTGGTGAAGATCGACGCGGTGAGCAAGCAGGCCAACGACGATGCCCAGGCTGCGCTCAAGCAGGCCCAGGCAGAGGTTGCGGCGGCAAAGGCCGCGCTCGACAAGGCGAAGATCGACCTTGACTACACGCGGCTGAAGTCGCCGATCGCCGGCCGCATCGGCCGCTCGGCGGTGACTGCCGGTGCGCTGGTCACCGCTAACCAGGCGCAGGCACTCGCCACGGTGCAGCAGCTTGACCCGATCTACGTTGACCTTACCCAGTCCAGCGCCGATATGCTGCGCATGCGCGCCGAGATCGCCGCTGGCCGACTGCAGCCGGGCGCCAAGGGGGAGGTGCCGGTGAGGCTGGTCCTCGAGGATGGCAGCGAGTACGCCGCCGAGGGCCGCCTGGCGCTGTCCGAGGTCACTGTGGACGAAGGCACCGGCAGCGTGACCCTGCGTGCCCAGTTTCCCAACGCCGACGGCGTGCTGTTGCCCGGCATGTACGTGCGTGCGCGCTTGCCGCAGGGCACGCGCAGCGAGGCGATCCGGGTGCCGCACAAGGCGCTCAGCCGCGACCCGCGCGGCAACGCACTGGTGATGGTGGTCAATGCCGAGAGCAAGGTCGAGGCGCGTCCGGTGCAGGTTGCGCAGTCGTTGGGCTCGGACTGGGTGGTGACCAGCGGCCTTGCGGCTGGCGAGCGCATCATCGTCGAGGGGCTGCAGAAGGTCCGGCCGGGTGCGCCGGTGCAGGCGCAGGAGGCGGGGATAGGGGCGCCCGCTGCCACGCCCGCAGGCAAGGCCAGCTGAGGTAGCGGACCATGGCACGTTTCTTCATCGACCGGCCCATCTTCGCGTGGGTCATCGCCATCGTCATCATGCTGGCGGGCGCCCTGTCCATCCAGCAGTTGCCGGTGTCCCAGTACCCGTCGATCGCGCCGCCCGCGATCGTCATCAACGCCCGCTATCCGGGCGCCTCCGCCAAGGCGGTGGAAGACTCGGTGACGCAGATCATCGAGCAGAAGCTCACCGGCCTCGACGGCCTGCTGTACATGAAGTCGACCAGCGACGCCTACGGCAACGCCTCGACCACGCTGACCTTCTCCGCCGACACCGACCCCGACATCGCCCAGGTGCAGGTGCAGAACAAGATGCAGACTGCGCTGCCGCTGCTGCCGCAGGCCGTGCAGCAGCAGGGGGTGACGGTCGCCAAGTCGGCGATGAACTTCCTGATGGTGGTCGGCTTCGTGTCCGCGGACGGCAGCATGGACGGTACCGACCTGTCGGACTTCCTCGTGTCCTCGGTGCAGGACCCGCTGTCGCGCGTCGATGGCGTTGGCGAGGTGCAGGTGTTCGGTGCCCAGTACGCCATGCGGGTGTGGCTCGACCCGGCCAGGCTGACCAACTACCGCCTCACCCCGGGTGATGTGCGCACCGCCCTGGTGGCGCAGAACACCCAGGTGTCGGCCGGCCAGCTCGGCGGTACGCCGGCGGTCCCCGGCCAGGGCTTCACCGCCACCATCACCGCGCAGAGCCGCCTGCAGACCGTGCAGGAGTTCGAGAACATCCTGCTGCGCAGCAGCATGCAGGGCGGCGAGGTGCGCCTGAAGGACGTCGCCCGCATCGAGATCGGCGCCGAGAACTACGGCACCGTCGCCCGCTTCAACGGCCAGCCGGCCGCGGGCGTCGGCATCCGCCTGGCCTCGGGCGCCAACGCGCTCGACACCGCGACCGCGGTGCGCGCCAGGCTCGACGAGATGAAGCGCTACTTCCCGGAAGGCGTGGAGTACGTCGTGCCCTACGACACCACCCCCTTCGTGAAGATCTCGATCGAGTCGGTGGTGATGACGCTGATCGAGGCGGTGGTGCTGGTCTTCCTGGTGATGTACCTGTTCCTGCAGAATTTCCGCGCCACGCTGATCCCCACCATGGCGATCCCGGTGGTGCTGCTCGGCACCTTCGGCCTGATGGCCGCCTTTGGCTTCTCGATCAACACGCTCACCATGTTCGGCATGGTGCTGGCGATCGGCCTGCTGGTGGACGACGCCATCGTGGTGGTCGAGAACGTCGAGCGCGTGATGACCGAGGAGGGCCTGCCGCCCAAGGAAGCCACCCGGCGCTCGATGGACCAGATCACCAGCGCGCTGATCGGCATCGGCCTGGTGCTGTCGGCGGTGTTCGTGCCGATGGCCTTCTTCGGCGGCTCAACGGGGGTCATCTATCGCCAGTTCTCGATCACTATCGTGTCGGCGATGGCGCTGTCGGTGGTGGTGGCCATCGTGTTCACCCCCGCCCTGTGCGCGAGCATCCTCAAGCCGGTGGAGAAGGGCCACGAGCATGGCGAAGGCGGTCTGTTCGGCAAGTTCTTCCATTGGTTCAACGTTAGGTTCGACCGCAGCACCCAGGGCTACGAGTCGGCGGTCGGCGGAATCCTCAAGCGTAGCGTGCGTTTCCTCGCCATCTACGTCGCCATCGTCGCGGTGCTCGGCCTGCTCTTCATGCGCATGCCGACCTCCTTCCTGCCCGAGGAAGACCAGGGTGTGATGTTCAACCAGGTCATGTTGCCCGCTGGTGCCACCCAGGAGCGCACGCTCGAGGTGCTGAGGAAGGTCGAGCAGCATTACCTGGTGAATGAGAAGGACACTGTGCGCGCGATCTTCACGGTTGCAGGCTTCTCCTTCGGCGGCAGTGGCCAGCACATGGGTATCGGCTTCGTGAATCTGAAGCACTGGGACGAGCGCAAGGCGCCAGGCAAGGACGTGAAGTCCGTGGCCGGGCGAGCGATGGGCGCGTTCTCGCAGATCCGCGAGGCCATGGTGTTTGCCTTCGTGCCGCCGGCGGTGATCGAGCTCGGCACCTCGGGTGGCTTCACCGTGCAGATGCAGGACCGCTCCGGCCTCGGCCACGAAGCCCTGCTGGCTGCGCGCAACCAGTTCCTCGGCATGGCCGCGCAGGACAAGCGCCTGGTGGGCGTGCGCCCCAACGGTCAGGAGGACATGCCCGAGCTCAAGCTCGACATCGACCACGCCAAGGCCGGCGCGCTCGGCCTGTCGGTCGCGGACATCAACGACACCTTGTCCACCGCCTGGGGCGGCAGCTACATCAACGACTTCCTCGACCGTGGCCGCATCAAGAAGGTCTATCTGCAGGGTGAGGCAGGCTCGCGCATGACGCCCGAGGATCTCGACAGGTGGTACGTGCGCAACAAGGCGGGCGAGATGGTGCCGTTCTCGGCCTTCGCCACCGCGCACTGGACCTATGGCTCGCCGCGCCTGGAGCGCTTCAATGGCCAGCCCTCCATGGAGATCCTCGGCCAGGCCGCGCCAGGCCTTTCGTCGGGTGAGGCGATGCAGGCCGTGGAGGAGATCATGGCGAGGATGCCGCCCGGCATCGGCTACGACTGGTCGGGCACCTCCTACGAGGAGCGCCGCTCCGGCTCGCAGGCGCCGGCGCTGTACGCGCTGTCGCTGCTGGTGGTGTTCCTGTGCCTGGCGGCGCTGTACGAGAGCTGGTCGGTGCCCTTCGCGGTGATGCTGGTGGTGCCGCTCGGCGTGCTTGGCGCGCTGCTCGCCGCCAGCGGGCGTGGCCTGTCGAACGACGTGTATTTCCAGGTCGGCCTGCTCGCCACCATCGGCCTGTCGTCGAAGAACGCGATCCTGATCGTGGAGTTCGCCAAGGCGCAGATGGAAGAAGGCAAGGACCTGATCTCCGCCACGCTGACCGCGGTGCGGATGCGTCTGCGCCCGATCATCATGACCTCGCTCGCCTTCGGTTTCGGCGTGCTGCCGCTGGCGATCGCCACCGGCGCCGGCGCCGGCAGCCAGAACGCGATCGGCACCGGCGTGCTCGGCGGCACCATCGCCGCGACGCTGCTTGGCCTGTTCTTCGTGCCGCTGTTCTATGTGGTGATCAAGCGCGTATTCCCCGACAAGCCGAGAACGGAGGTCGTGGTGCCGACCGCCCAGGAGGGACGTTGATATGAGCAAGTACGCAACAAGGTTGCCGCTGCGCGGCCTGCTGACGGCTCTGGCGGCCAGCGCGCTCGGTGCATGCTCGATGATGCCGGTGTTCGAGCGCCCCGCGGCGCCGGTGCCGGCGAGCTTCCCGCAGGCTGCGCCTACCGAGGCTACGGCGGTCGCGCCGCTGGCCGACACCGTCGCCTGGCGCGACTACTTCGCCGACGAGCGCCTGCGTGAGGTGATCGCGCTCGCGCTCGAGAACAACCGCGACCTGCGTGTCGCCGCGCTCAATATCGAGCGCGCGCGGGCCCAGTACGGCATCCAGCGTGCCGACCTGTTCCCGTCGATCGCGGCCAGCGGCGGGCAGAGCGCGCAGCGTGTGCCGGGCGACCTGAGCATGAGTGGCGACTCGACGGTCAGCCGCCAGTATTCCGCCAACCTCGGCTTTGCCAGCTATGAGCTCGACTTCTTCGGTCGTGTGCGCAGCCTCGAAGAGCAGGCGCTGCAGACCTACCTTGGTACCGAGGAGGCGCGCCGCAGCGCACAGATCAGCCTGGTCGCCGAAGTGGCCAATGCCTGGCTGCGCCTTGCGGCCGACCGTGAGCGTCTGGCTCTGGCGCGCAGCACCTTCGCGACGCGGCAGAAGTCCTTCGAGCTCACGCAGCGCAGCTTCGATCTCGGTGCGGTGTCCGCGCTCGATCTGCGCCAGGCCGAAACCCTGATGCAGACGGCGCGTGCCGATGCCGCGCGTTACGCCGCGCTGGTGGCGCAGGGCGAGAATGCACTCGCGTTGGTGGTGGGGACCGGCGTGCCCGCTACGCTGCAGCCGCCGGCCCTGGGCGAGCAGGTCGCGGCCATCGCCGAACTGCCCGCCGGTCTGCCTGCAGAGGTGCTTGTGCGCCGCCCCGACGTCCTGCAGGCGGAGCGCGCGCTGATGGCCGCCAATGCCAGCATCGGTGCGGCACGTGCCGCCTTCTTCCCGCGCATCACGCTCACCGCCAGCGCCGGGACGGCGAGCAGTGAGCTGAGCGGCCTGTTCGACGGCGGCTCGGGGGCGTGGAGCTTCGTGCCGCAGATCCGCCTGCCGATCTTCGAGGCGGGGCGCCTGCAGGCCAGTCTGGATGTGGCCGAGATCCAGCGCGACATCCATGTCGCCCAGTACGAGAAGGCGATCCAGTCCGCCTTCCGCGAGGTGTCGGATGCGCTCGCCGAGCGCGCCACGCTGGCCGAGCAGCTCGACGCGCGGCGCCGGCTGGTCGAGGCTGCGCAGCAGAGCTTCGCGCTCTCGGATGCACGCTACAAGGGCGGGGTGGACAGCTACCTCAACCTGCTCGACGCCCAGCGCAGTCTGTACGGCGCCGAGCTCGAGCTGATCTCCACCCGACTGTCGGATGCGAGCAACCGTGTTGCGCTGTACAAGGCGCTGGGCGGCGGCTGGCAATAAGGGCGCGTGCCGTGGGTCGTGAAGCACGGCTTGCGGCACGCTACACTGCATGCCGATGAACGCCTCCGACCCAAACGCACAAGAAGCCGACCGCCGCATTCCGGTCACGATCCTCACCGGCTTCCTCGGTGCGGGTAAAACCACGTTGCTGAATCATCTGCTGCGACAGCCGCAGATGGAAGGCTGCGCGGTGTTGATCAACGAGTTTGGCGAGGTCGGCGTCGATCACCACCTGGTCGAGAAGGTCGATGAGAGCCTGGTGGTGCTCGATTCGGGCTGCATCTGCTGCAGCGTGCAGGGTGATCTGGTGCGGGCGCTCAAGGGCCTGTTCATGCGCGCGCTGCGACGCGAACTCAAGGGTCTGCGCCGGGTGCTGATCGAAACCACCGGCCTGGCCGATCCGGCCCCGGTCATCCATACGCTGCTGTCGGAGCCCTTCCTGTCCGAACGTTACCGGCTCGACGGCGTGGTGACTGCGGTCGATGCGCCCCATGCCCGTGAGCAGCTCGCCAGTCATAACGAGGCCATGCGCCAGGTGGCGATGGCCGACCGCCTGCTGCTCACCAAGTGTGATCTCGCCAGTGAGGAGGTCCGCGCCGAGGTCGCGGCGCTGGTGTCGGCCTTGAATCCCGGCGCGCGTCAGGTGGAGGTTGAGCAGGGCCGGGTGGCCCCCGAGCAGATCTTCGACTGTGGCTTGTACGATCCGGGCGGCAAGACGCCCGATGTGGCTGCCTGGCTGGGAGAGGAGGCGGTGCGCGCTGTGCGCCGCGCGTCTCCTGCGCCGGCTTGGCGTCGGCCGGGCGCGGGGCAACGGGCAGTGTTCGGTGAGAGCGCGGACGCGCAGGTTTCGGAGCGCCACAGCGCGGGGGTGCACAGCTTCGTGCTGTGCTTCGAGGAGCCCCTGGCCTGGTACGAGTTTTCCGACGGACTGTCGCTGTTGCTGCAGGTCTATGGCGGGCGGATCCTGCGCATCAAGGGCCTCCTCAACGTGGCGGGCGACCCGCAGCCACGCGTGCTGCAATGCGTTCAGCACAGTGTCTATCCCGCCACCAGCCTGGAGGCCTGGCCCGATGGCCCGCCCTACCACGATCGCCGCAGCCGACTGGTGTTCATCGTCCGCGATCTGGCGCAGGAGGAGGTGGCCTCCATCCTGGGCAGCTTCACCGGGCAGGTTCCGCACGCTTGAAGAGCGTGCTGCGGTACCCGGTGCGCCTACTTCAGTCGCAGCGGGCCCTGCATTCGCCGGTGCTGCAGTCTGCCTGCTCGACCGTGCAGTTCGCCTTGGTCCGATGCACCATGCGCTGGTCGTTCTCGTAGTTGCAGATCAGCCGGGTCAGGTTGTTCTTGCGCTCGGCGCTCATCTTCAGGGCCTTCGAGGCCTTGATCGTGTCCGCGCCGAGATTGCAGGAAAGATAGCCGCTGAAGGCGCCGTCTGCCGTCTCCCAGAGCGCGTAGTTCTTCTCGGCCTTGTAGTTCTCGAAGCTCGCGCAGGTGAGTACGTCGCGGCCGTAGAGACGTGCATTGTCGCCGCAGAAGCCCATGTAGGTGTAACGCAACTCCTCGTCCGTCGGGCAGGGCTGGATCTGCGCAGCCTTGGAAAGATCGGGGCAGATGAGCGTTTCCGCGTGTGCGCTCGTGGCCGCAAGGCTGCTGCCGAGCAGGACGAGGGAGAGGAGAGCGAGTCGGGATGTCCGGGCGTGCTGCATCATCGTTTTCTCGAAAGGGTGGGCGGGTTGAGAAAGGGTGGAAAGAGTGAGAAGGGCGAAGTTTGGCCTCTGTCGCACAGGCTTACCAGAACTTCCACCACCATTTGCGCTTCTTCATCGCCTGCTCGACGTCATCGGACCACTTGGACTCGCCGCCGGCCTCGATGAAATACGCGCCGAAGCGCTTGTCCGCCTCGTTGATATGGCGCATCAGCCAGACCTTGAGGAAGTGCAGGAGTTCGAAGCTGATCGTCGCCTCGCCGCTGTCGAGCTTCTCCTGCAGCGACTGGACTTGCCCAATCAGATCCTCGTGGTTCTGCTTGTGGGCGGCGAACTCGGGGTAGTTCGACACCCGCATCAGACTCTCCTCCACGGCGAAGTGGGTTCGGGTGTAGTCGGCCAGTTTGTCGAGGATCTGGCGTGAAGTAGTAGACCCGTGATGCTCCCGGATGGCGGTGTGCAACTGGTTGAGCAGGTCCACCAGTTCCTTGTGCTGCTCGTCGATCTCCTGCAAGCCGATGCTGAACTCGTCGGTCCAGTGAAACAGTTCGGTGCTCATGGGCGCGATCCGGTCGTGAGGAAAGCCATAAGGCTAACGATTCCATTCAGGAGGATCTTGATCAGGATCAATTCTAAATGGAAGGGACTGCGTCCCATGCCGGCATGCACCTCCGGCTGCATCCGCCGCTGCTTCATCCCGGGTGGCATGCTGCCATGTGCCTGCCGCCGATGCGTATGGACGGCGAGGTTGTTATGCTTGCCCCATCACTCTGTGCGAACTTCTTGCCTTCCGCTTTCGCGTGCCCAGATCCCCCTTGCCGAATCCCCTCTCTTCGCGCTGGCTGGCCGAACTCGTCCGCCGCCATGAGGAACATCATCCACCGCTTGACGAGGCGCGCGCGCACGCCGCGGCGCGGGAGCACTCGGGTGGCTTCGAGGCGCGCCTGCTGAAGCGCGCCGAGTTGCTCGAGGGCGCCGTGGCGTGGCGCGCGGCGATCCGGCGCTGGCAGGCGCGCGCGCGGCTGGTGCTGACGCTTGCCTTCGTGCTTGCGTTCCTGTTCGGCTTCGGCGCGGCGGCCGGGGTGCTGGGCGACGGTTCGCGTCCGGTCAATGTGGTGTGGACCCTGGGCGGGCTGCTCGGCGTGCATGGGTTGAGCCTGCTGCTGTGGCTGGCGAGCCTCGTCCTGCAGGGTGGCGCTCAGGGCGCCGCGCTGCAGCATGGGGGGCTGCTCGGCCGGGCCTGGCTCAGCCTGACCGGCTGGCTCGACCGCAGCCGCGAGGCTGCCGACCTCCCGCTCGCGCTCGCTGGCCTCCTCGGGCGCGGTCGCCTTGCGGCCTGGGGGGTGGGGGCGGCGAACCATGCGCTGTGGCTCGGTGCGCTGCTGGGCGCCACGCTCGGCGTGCTCGCGCTGCTGGCCACAAGACGTTACGGCTTCATGTGGGAAACCACCATCCTGCCGGCGGACACCTTCGTCGCGCTGAGTGCCGCGCTCGGCGCGCTGCCCGGGTCGCTAGGCTTTCCGGTGCCGGATGCGGCCACCGTGATGGCGAGCGGTGATGCACCGATGCTCGCCGAGGCGGGCCGCCGTGCCTGGGCCGGCTGGCTGGTGGGCGCGATGGTGGCCTACGGCGTGCTGCCCCGGCTGGCCCTGGCACTGCTTTGCTTCGGGCTGTGGCGACGTGGCGCGGCCCGCATCCGGCTCGATCCGTCGCATGCCGGCTACGCCCGCCTGCGCCCTCTGCTGATGCCCGACAGCGAACGCATCGGCGTGCGCGATCCGGAGCCAGCGGCGATGCCGCGTCCGCAGCGCAACGCACCAGTAGCGCAGGGTGGCGGCGGCGCGGTCGCGGTCGCGCTGGAGCTGGGTGACGATCTGCCGTGGCCGGGGCTGGTTAGGGCACCGGCGGCGGCCCCCGCTCCGGGCGGCACGGGGGCTGGGTGGGAGGACGGCGGACGACTGGACAGCCGCGAGCAGCGGCGCGCAGTGCGCGAGCGCTTTGCCGCACATCCTCCAGCGCGCCTGCTGGTCGTGGTCGATGGGCGGCAGACACCCGATCGCGGCAGCCTGGGGCTGATTGCCGACCTGGCCGATCATGCACAGTCGATCCGGGTCTGGCCGGCCGGCGTGGTGCCCGTGGGGGCTGGCGAGTTGCTTGGGCGCGTGGCGCAATGGCGGGAAGGGCTGGGCGGCCTCGGGTTGGGTGAGGAAGCCATGTTTGCCAGCGTCGCCGCAGCGCAGGCCTGGCTCGCAGGCGGAGATCCGGAACGATGAGCGACATCCTGCGCGTGGCCGTGGTGGGCCACACCAACACCGGCAAGACCTCCTTGTTGCGCACGCTGGCGCGCGATGTCGGCTTCGGCGAGGTTTCCGATCACGCCGGAACCACCCGCCACGTCGAGGGCCTGCGGCTGATGGCGGACGGCGAGCCCGCGGCGGAACTCTTCGACACCCCGGGCATGGAGGACGCCATCGCCCTGCTCGAGTTCATCGATGGCCTGGTCGACCCCGGTGAGCGTGTCGACGGCCCCGAGCGGGTCGCGCGTTTCCTGGCGCGCCCGGAAGCCAGCGCGCGCTTCGAGCAGGAGGCCAAGGTGCTGCGCCAGATGCTCGCGAGCGATGCCGGCCTGTATGTGGTGGATGCGCGTGACCCCGTGCTCCCCAAGCATCGCGACGAGCTCGAACTGCTCGCGGCCTGCGCGCGCCCGCTGCTGCCCGTGCTGAACTTCATTGCCGATCCGGCGGCGCGGGCAGGAGACTGGCGTGCTGCGCTCGCCCGATTGGGCCTGCATGCGGTGGTGAGCTTCGACACCGTGGCGCCGCCGCTCGATGGCGAGCGCGAGCTCTTCGGCACCCTGGCGACGCTGATTCACGGTCATCGTGCCCGCCTGCAGGTGCTGATCCAGGCCCGCCAGCGCGAGGCCGATACGCGCCGTGTGGCGGCGCGCAGGCGGGTCGCGGAGCTGCTGGTCGAACTTGCAGCCCGCCGCGAGCGTGTGGTGGAAAGGGGCGACGACACCGTCGGCGGTGAAACCGGTGGCGACGAAGCCGCGCTGCAGGCGGCCGTCGCCCGCATGCGTGAGGACGTGCGCCGGCGCGAGCAGGCCTGTGTCGATGGCCTGCTGCGGCTGTACCGCTTCCGCCCTGACGATGCACGCATGGCCGAGCTCCCGCTCGCGGACGGACGCTGGGAGGATGACCTCTTCAACCCCGAGACGCTGCGCCAGATGGGCGTGCGGCTGGGCACGGGAGCTGCTGCGGGTGCAGCAGCCGGGGTGGGCATCGACCTGATGACTGGCGGCCTGACCTTGGGCGCCGCAGCCGCCCTCGGTGCGCTCGCGGGGGGCTTGTGGCAGACCTTCGGCCATTACGGCGAGCGCATCGCAGCGAAGGTGCGTGGTCATCGCGAGCTCACCGTCGATGATGCGATCCTGCGCATGGTTGCGCTGCGTCAGCGCGCGCTGCTGGCGGCGCTTGACGGCAGGGGGCACGCCGCCTTGATGCCGATCGAGCTGCAGGGCGGAGGGGAGACGGTGGCTGGCCCTTCCGCTGCCGATCCGGCTGCCGACCGCTGGCGCAAGGGTGCACTCCCGGATGCGTTCGCACGTGCGCGCGCGCACCCCGAATGGGCGCTCGATCACGGCGGCCAGGACAAGGAGGGTGTGATTGCGGAGCTTGCCCAGGCGCTCCTTTGAGGGTGTGGCGGCCCAGGCCTTCAGAATTCCCGTGCACGGCCGTTAACGCGGACAACCGACCCGTCCGTCCGGGGTGCCCGCATGAAAGTTGCCGCCTACCGTATCGATCTGCAGTCCTCGCATCAGTCTTCCAGTACCTTCGAGCGCCATGAGCGCCTGGAGGTGTGGGGCGGTGGTGCGGGCGCGCCCACGCCACGAGGCCGGGGGCTGGGTGTCGCGACGACGCCCTCGGCCGCCGGAGCGGAGCCGGGCCGCGCACTCGCAACCGGTGCGCTGCAGATTTCGACGGCGGGCCGCGCGGCGCTCGCCGCAGATTCGCCCGAGATCGGTGCTGCGGAGGCGGCCTCGGTCGAGGCGCTGGAAGATCCCGCCGAGAACGACCCCCAACTCGCCCTGCTCATCCGCATGATCGAGTTCCTCACCGGGGAGCCGGTGCGGCGTATGAGGACGGAGGATCTGCGTGCGCTCTCCGGCGAGGGGGCCGCCGCGCAGCGGCCGGCAGGGGCGGAGGCCGAGGCGGGGCCGGGCGCCGGCTTCGGCATGGCGTATGAGCTCACCGAGCGCTACGTGGAGCAGGAATCCGTGGCGTTCCGAGCCGGCGGGGTGGTTCGCACCGCGGACGGCGGAGAGATCCGCTTCGAGATCGGCTTCGCAATGTCCCGCAGCTATTCCGAGGAGGTCTCGGTGAGCTTGCGTGCCGGCGCAGCACCGATGAAGGATCCGCTCGTGCTCGATTTCGGCGGTCCTGCAGCGGCTCTGTCCGATCTGCGCTTCGCCTTCGACCTCGATGGCGACGGGCGCAAGGAGCAGCTTCCCATGGCCGGTGGTGCCGGCTTCCTCGCCTTCGACCGCAACGCCAGCGGTCGCATCGAAGATGGCAGGGAGCTCTTCGGCCCTGCCAGCGGCGACGGCTTCGCCGAGCTTGCCGCGCTCGACGACGACGGCAACGGCTGGATCGACGAGGCGGATGCAGCGTGGTCACAGCTGCGCATCTGGCGTCCGGATGCGCACGGCGAGGGCAGCCTGAAGACGCTCGAGCAGGCCGGGGTGGGCGCTTTCTACCTCGATCGGGTCGGCACTCCCTTCAGCCTCAACAACGCGGCCAATGAGGCCCTCGGGCAGATGCGTGCGAGCAGCATCTACCTGCGCGAGGACGGCAGCGTCGGCACGGTCAGCCAGGTCGACCTGCGCGTCTGAGCGCCACGTGCCGGTCGCGCCAGCGGTGGAGGGATCCGCTGGCGGCGCGTGTCCAGCCTTGTTTCAGCTGCTGCCTGCATCGAGTGGCTCGAGTGCCCTCGCAGCCTGCTCCGACGCCACCAGGATCAGCTTCATCGTCGCCCGCGTGGCGCCGACGAAGAGTTTGCGCAGGGTGAGTTCGTCCATGTGCTCGCGGGAGTGCCCATCCGACGTCTCGAAGTCGATCTCCGTGAAGATGATGCAGGGCGCGGACTGGCCCTTGAAGCGATACACCGAGTCGATCAGCAATTCGCCCTGGGAGTGCTCCGGCTCGCCGAGCAGGTCGTAGCGGCCGGTGAAGGCACGCAGGCGGTGCGGCCCGAGGTGGTCGAGCGGGGTGAAGCGCGAGTGCTCGCGGCCGCGGAAGGTCAGCAGCACGATCATGTCGCGGCGGAAGCCCAGCCCGAGCGCACGCGTGATCGCACGTTTGGTGGCTTCCATCAGTCCGGCCTCGTCCCGCCAGGAGAACAGCTCCGGCCTGCTGTCGGTCACCGGGCTGCCGGTGCGCACCGGTGCGGGCAGCGGAAGCCGGGCGTTGAGCAGGGCGAGCACGTCGGCCGGGGTGCGGTAGTTGGTGTCGGCTGTGAGTCCCACCCAGCCGGGCAGGGCGACCGGCGGGCGGTCGTAGAGGTTCTGCAGCGGGTCTTCGAGCCACCATGCGCGTCCGCCCGGCTTGAGGAGCGCGAGCAGGGCGTCGCGCCAGGGCTCCCTGAAGTCCTGCCCCTCGTCGATGATCAGTTCGTCGAACTGCCAGTCGGCGGTGGCGTGGGTTGCAGCCAGGGTGGCGAAGTCCGCCTCCATGCGGCGGAAGGCGCCGGGGGCGCCGAAGGCTGGTTTGCGCCCGGCGTCGCGCAGGCGACGGTCGCACAGTTGGTGGTAGGTGGCGATCTCGCCCCCCGCTGGCGCAATGCGCAGGAAGTGGTCGGCGAGCGGGCGGTTGTAGCACACGTAGAGCGGCCGCCGGCCCGCGGCGATCGCATCGCTGTAGGCGGCGAGCGCGAGCTGTGTCTTGCCGCTGCCGGCTGTAGCGGTCACGCGCAGCCGATGCGGGTTCATCTCGATCCGGCGTGCCCACTCGGTCAGGCCGCCGGCGAGGCGGGTGGTCAGGTCCTCCGCCTGGCCGATGTGCGCCTGCACGTCGGGCACGAGTTCCAGCAGGTCAGCGAAGAAGCGGTGCAGGGCGGTGCGGGCCGCGGCGTCCAGCGTGGGGTCGCCTGCCTGCGCTTGCGTGAGCGTGGTGATCACTGCCGGCAGCGCGTCGCGGCGCGTGGCATCGACGATCCGCGCCGGGTCGAGGCCGGCGGTGCCGGGCTGGCGCACCGTGTAGTCGGGGCAGTACAGCAGCAGCTCGAGCGGGCGCTCCTCGCCGTGCAGCAGCGGGCGCAGGCGGCTGCGCAAGGCCTCCGCCGAGCGCGCCAGCTCCACGTGGATCTGCGGCCCGCGCTGTCTGCCCGGGCGCGCCAGCCCCTGTGCGCCCTCGTCCAGCAGGCCGGTGTGCTGTTCCACCAGCAGCACGCGTCCCGTAGGACCGACCACCGCGAAATCGACCTCGCCGAACACCGTGCCCAGCCCATCGCTCCGGGTCCAGTGCAGACCATGGTAGATCGTGGTGTCCGCGGGCAGTGCCGCGGCGAGCAGAGTCAGGGTGGCGATCTCGCGCCGGCGCGCCCCTTCTGCAGGAAGCAGGCGCCAGCCTTCGGGGTGGGTCTTGGCCATGGGGAGAGTGCTCGGGTCGCGGGACGCAGGCCGTCCGCAGGACGGAAAGATGGGATTGTACCGCCCTGCCCGCGACCTCAGCCGCACGGCCGGGAGCGCTGTCCCGCGCGCCAGGGCGTGTGTCCTTGCGTGTTGGCAACAAATAGAACTGTCCGGTGTTGTAGCAAATGAATTGTCCGCTCGGTTATGCGAGGTGGGAAGCCTGCAAAGGGCGTAGCCCGAAGCAGGC